>JAITVM010000322.1 GCA_031285815.1 Clostridiales bacterium
TAGGTGTGTAAACCAGCAGTAAATCTGTGTTATCGTTTATTAATTCGTAAAATGAGTCGTTTGTTTTTGTATGCGAGGTTGATAATTTTAAAGATTTTATATTTTCGCCGGTTATTTTAGACCGTAGGCTTATAGCCAGTGGCAAAGTAGCAGTAGAGCCGTCAACCCGTGGGTAGTTTTCAGGCGTTAAAGATAAAGGGATTTGGTTTGCTTGGTTTTTACATGATATTAGCATAAGTGTAAAAATTAATGCCAGAAATAATTTTTTCATTTGAGTGCCCCTTATAAATAAAACATTTGGTTGGTTAGATTTTTTATATATCTAAAAAATCTAAAAAAATAACCATAAAAAATAAATTTTTGGTTTGTATTGTTTTAGAAAAAAATGTAATCGTATTATATCATAAATTTCGTTATATTAACAGTATATAAAAATGTTATTTTATGATAAGAATTACGGTATAAATTATATGTTTAGTAAAATATTATATTTAATGAGCAATCGATTAACTAAATATGATAAAAAAATATTTTCACTCCATTAAATAAAAAAACTGTATCACCATTATTTTAATGAAACTATGGCGATACAGCCCTCATATATATACCCCTGTAAAATTTTACAATACAGCTTTTCTATTCTAGTATGTGCCCGATAAACTCTTCGTATTTTTCTTTCATTGGCAATTCCAAATCTACTTTAACCCTACGCCGTATAAAGGTGGTTTCCTCACCCGATAAGATATTAGTACCGTTGTTTTCATATTCCTCCCAGTAAAGCCCCACCCCTCTTTTTTGCCAATTTGGCAGGTTATTAAAATTAACGCCATTTTTAAACAAGAATTCATTTTTGAACGCAACCGATTTGCTACTCAGGAATTTCGTCGCTGCCGTAGGGGTTTCGCCCTGTTTCCTCATCATCCAATAACAATGTGCATTTAGCGCGTTTCGGCTTGCGTCTTCGTTACGCCAGCGGAAATAATCAATTACAAGCCTTTTATTGGGCAGTTCTGCAATACGGCAATCAAAACATCCTATCCCACCGAGTAAAAGTGAAAACTTTGCACTCGCTTCGCCTGCCAGGACAGAATTTAGCTTCCTTGTTTTTCTTCCAAAAGAACCTTCATCAAAATGGAACAGAAGTGATATTTCATCACTTTCAGTATAGCCATAGATGACCCGGAAGCCACAGTCCATCAAATGTTTTACCGTTTCTATCATATAATCCCTGAAGCGCTCATCAAAAGGGCTCTCAAATTTATATATCTCTTTAGTCAAGCGCGTAAAATTTCTTCCGTCGATCCGTGCTACCATATATATTTCAGGTGGGATGCAATAGTCCTGAGCAGTTTCGTATACACGCATTTTTTTATCTAAATCATCAAATTTCATCCACATACCCCTCCACAATAAACCCGTTACCGCTATCCATAGAAACATACCACAGTGAATCAAACCCCTCGCTGGGCTTTGGCAATTCAAGTTTTTTATGCGTACCCAATATTGCAGGCACCGGTACAAAATCTTTACCGGTGCGTTGCTTGTTCTTTTGAAGCGCATCCGCAATAACGGATTTAAAATAATACCCTTTTACGTCAAACCCAGCTTCTTTTGCAGCATTAATATACTTTTCCCGGCTTTTTATTGTCGGGTTTGTGTTGTCGATAACAAGCGGCTGCTTAGCTTTGAGGCAGGCTTCCAGCAAAATATCTTCCCGGTTACGGGTTTTCAGCATATCGAGGTTGACCCGGATATGCGTTTTAAAAAAATTTTGTTTGTAAAACTCACTTTTTCCTGTGGCTTGTATGCCAATAAAAAGTACCAGCTCCATAGGCCCTCACTCTGAAATACGAAATGTTTTACCTTAGGCAAAAATGCCGGCTACGTAATAATATACCCCTGGTTTGCAACAAAATAAGCCGTATTTTTTAGGTATATCTATTCTACAATAAAAAAGGCTATACCGCCACGGTTTTATTTAAACCGTTTTGGTACAGCCATTTAAAAATTAATATTTATTTATCATTTACTGCTTCTACACCAGGCAAATCTTTACCTTCTAAAAATTCTAGGGAAGCCCCGCCGCCTGTTGATATGTGGGACATTTTATCACCAAAGCCTAAAATATTAACTGCCGCTGCAGAATCGCCGCCGCCAATTATAGTAGTCGCATCTAAATCAGCTAAAGTTTTAGCGATTTCAAAAGTGCCTTTTGCAAAATTTTCAAGTTCGAAAACACCCATAGGGCCATTCCATACAACAGTTTTTGCACCTTTAAGGGCATCCTTATATAATTCCCTTGTTTTTTCACCTATGTCCACACCCATCCAATCAGCTTTAATAGAATCGATTGAAACGGTTTCAAAAGGTGCATCATTTTTTATTTCAGTTGTTATAACAGTATCTACAGGTATTAAAAAATTAACGCCTTTTGCTTTAGCTTTATCCATCATTTCAATTGCATATGGGACTTTGTCTTCTTCTAATAATGATTTCCCTACTTCATGGCCCAATGCCTTAAAAAAAGTATATGCCATGCCGCCGCCAATTATCAGGGTATCAACTTTATCTAATAAATTATTAATTACATTTATTTTATCTGATACTTTTGAGCCGCCTAAAATTGCTACAAAAGGCCTGACAGGGTTATTTACGGCATTGCCTAAGTATTCAATTTCTTTTTGCATCAAATAGCCTACTGCAGATATTTCTACGAATTTTGTAACGCCAACTGTTGAACAGTGTGCCCTATGAGAGGACCCAAAAGCATCATTGACATAAACATCGGCTATAGAAGCTAAGTCCTCCGAGAAGCTATCTATATTTTTGCTCTCTTCTTTTCTAAACCTGGTATTCTCTAAGAGTACAACACTGCCCTCTTTCATAGAACCGATAGCCGCCTTGGCATTCGCGCCAACAACTTCGTCATCTTTTGCAAAAACAACTTCTTTTTCTAAAAGCTCAGACAATTTTTTTGCAACCGGATCAAGGGTAAATTGCGGGCTTGGCTCTTTTGGTTTGCCTAAGTGGGAGCAAAGTATAACCTTGCCTCCATCGGCGATTAATTTTTTAATAGTTGGTAATGCTGCCACTATCCTATTTATGTCAGTTATTTCACCATTTTGTATTGGGACATTAAAGTCGCACCTAACTAAAACCCTTTTCCCCTTAACTTGTAAATCTTCGACACTTCTTTTGTTTAGCATAATAAATGTTCCCCTTTCAATATTTAAATTTTATGGTTACCCGATTACTATTTTAGCCAACCCCAATGCCTGTATAGGATGGGGGTTCTTGTACGCTATATTAAAAATCATTAGAAAGGACAGCTTGTGCAACATTTAATGAGTGGTCGCTAATCCTTTCTATATTTGTTAGTGTGTCTAAAAATAAAACCCCGCCTGTAATACTACAATCGCCATTAGTAAGCCGCTCTAAGTGGCTCTTGCGCAATTCTTTTTCCATATCATCAATCTTTTGCTCATAAATAACAACTTTGTTTGCTTCTTCTTTTGACGCAGTTGCAAGAGAGTTGACAGCAGTACTGCAGCATACTATAGCCGTATCTAAAACATCTTTAATTTCCGAAATAGCTTTTTCAGAAAAATATGCGTTTTCTTCCATCATCGTATCAATAAGTTCAGCTATATTTTCGCAGTGGTCGCCAATCCTCTCAAAATCATTTGAAATTTTAAAAAGTGAAGCAATTATATTATACTCTTCTTTAGTTATGTTAGTTTTAGAAATTTTAACAAGGTACATAACTATTTCCTGCTCTAAAGAATCAATCATCTTTTCACGGGTATATATTAAATCTTTTTTGTCTTTATCCTTGTCAATCATTGCATCCTTAGATAACTCAAGGCTTTCTAAAACATATGTGCCAAGATTTGTTATTTCCTTAACGCAGCTTTGTATAGCCAAGGAAGGTGTATTTAATACCCTATCATCAAGGTGCGTTAAATTTATATTGGTAACAAATTTCTTTGCCGGCTTTTCTTTATTTATTTTTTCTACAATACTAATTAAGTTATTACTGAATGGGTAGAGTAAAATCGTATTTGTTACATTAAATAAAGTATGGACAATAGAAATTTCGGTAACTGATATTAAAGTTTCGCCATGTGAAACATTTATAAATGTAAAATAAATAATTGCCACTATACTAAAAATAAGGCTTCCGGCAATATTAAAAAGCAGATGTATATAGGCGGCAGATTTTGCGTTCCTTGAAGCGCCTATACTTGAAATAATTGCGGTTACACAAGTACCGATATTTTGGCCCATAATTATGTATACAGCAGCATTCCAGGGTATTAGGCCAGATAACGCCAAAGCTTGAAGAATTGAAACAGAGGCCGATGACGACTGGATTATAGCTGTTATGCCCGTGCCTAATAAAAGGCCTAATATTGGGTTTTTACCAAAAAGAACAAAGGCATCCCTAAAAGCTTGTACTTCCCTTAATGGCGATACAGAAGTTGACATCTGTGTCATGCCTATAAACAAAATACCAAAACCTATTACTATATTACCTATTTGCTTAACTTTGTTATTTTTCGTAAAAAGTAGCAGAAAAGCACCAGCTGCTACAGCCAAAGGCGCCAGTACATAAGGCAATAAATCTTTAGACCACTCAGCCATGGATACAAGCCAAGCAGTTATTGTTGTGCCGATATTAGCCCCCATTATTACGCCAACGGCCTGAGTTAAGTTCATTAACCCCGCATTTACAAAACCAACGACCATAACAGTCGTAGCAGAGCTACTTTGGATAACCATTGTTACTAAGGCACCGACTAAAACGCCATAAAGCTTATTTGTCGTTAACACCTCAAGAAGCTTCTTCATCCTAGAATCAGCTATTGCTTGCAAGCCATCCGCCATTACTGTCATACCAAAAAGAAAAAAACCAAGGCCACCTAGAAAACCGAAAAAGTTAATATAAGTCATAAATTATCCCCTAATCATTATATGAGTTTGCGCCAAACAAAGCTCCCCCCTTCAATCATGCAAATAATGGGCAAACCTCAAAACTAATTATTAATAACAGTCTTTACCCCACTATTATAATACATTTTTTATATTTTTAAATAGTTTTGTAGATTTTATTTAAGTTTATTTTGCACCAAAGCCAAGTTTTTATGTTATACTTTGTTTGATTAATTAGCTTAAAAAGCCAGTTAGTATTTACGGCCAATTAGTTATAAATAGATAAATAAGTTGGAGGGCAACATGGTTGACTATCATATACATTCAGATTATTCAACAGATTCTTATGAAAAATTAGAAAATATTTTAATATCCGCTATAAATAAAAACCTCGATGAGATTATGCTTACCGACCATTTTGAATTTGATGGCAAAGGGGGCTTAATCCCAGGTAGCTACCCCTTTGATGAGTATATTAAAATATTTGATTTTTATAAAGAAAAATATAGGGGCAAAATAAATTTAAAGCTTGGGATAGAATTAGGCGTCGAACCGCATGTAAAGCTACCTGCAGAAAAATTATTAAGCCGCGCAAATTTTGAATATATAATTGGCTCTTCGCATAATGTTGATAAAAAAGAACTATACTATCAAGACTATTTTGTAGGGAAAGATAAATATACAGCATATTTGGGATATTTTAAAGAGGTGCTTGAGAACATAAAGCTATTTGATGAAATATCTGTATATGGCCATTTTGATTATATAGCCCGGTATGGTATTTATGAAGACAATAGCGTTTATTATCATGAATTTAAAGAAATCATAGACGAAATAATATTGGAAATTATAAGCCGGGGCAAAGGTTTTGAAGTAAATGTTTCTGGGTATAAATAT
>JAITVM010000048.1 GCA_031285815.1 Clostridiales bacterium
CTGAATCAACTGTGCTGATTTGAGGGCCGCTTGATATGTTTATTTCGTGATTTTTACATGAGCATAATAGGAAAATAGCAAACGCAGAAATAATTATTATTAATTTTTTCATAGCATCCCCTGCCTTATAAATTAAAGTAAACAGCGTTTAAAAATATATCGTCTTTTTAGCTTGAATAATAAATTTTGATAAATTATAATTAGTCACAGTATTACGGCTGCAATTAAATAGAGGGCATCTGTTTTGCCGCCGTAACCCTTTTCGGAAGGGCGCAGCCACTGTGCGGTTTTTGTGTGTTGGGTTATATTTTAGTGGGGTGAAGATTATGGTTAGCATCATTAACTACAAAGCAGGGAATGCTCCAAGTGTTTTAAATGCCTATAATATGCTGGGGATAGAAGCAAAGCTTATAGAAAGCCCCGAGGATGTTTTGGGTGCGGAGAAATTAATACTGCCTGGTGTGGGCTCGGCTGGGGCTACTATGGATTCATTAGGTGGGATGGGTGTTATTGGGCCAATTAAATATATGCTAAAAGAGAAAAAAATCAATTTTTTGGGTATATGCATTGGGCTGCAGGTCCTGTTTGAATTTAGCGAAGAAGGCAATGTAGGGTGCCTGGGCTTATTAAAAGGCAAGGTTAAGAAATTTGACGCAGGTGCTATGCGTGTGCCGCAAATCGGGTGGAATAAGGCGGTTTTTCTGGACAGTGATGAAATTAATAAAAACTTAGAAGCCCACGAATATTTTTATTTTGTAAATTCATATTATGTTGACCCTAGCGAAAAGGGCGATGTTTTTGCTGAAACAGATTACGGTGGGGTGTTTACATCAATGGTCCGCCATGAAAATATATATGCCGCCCAGTTCCATGCTGAAAAAAGCGGGGAAGCAGGGCTTACATTGCTAAAAAACTTTGCCGGTTTAAAAAACAGCTAAAATGCCAGGCATAATAGGAGGTATGGCAATGCTTACAAAACGTTTAATAGCCTGCTTTGATGTAAGGGGCGGGATGGTTACAAAGGCGCATAAATTTCAAGATAATATTGATATAGAAAAAGCAGGTGTGATCGCAAAAAAAATATATGGCGACCAAATAGATGAAATAATTTTTTACGATATTACTGCAAGCTCAGAGAAGCGAAAAATCGATTTAGATACGGTACGCTCAGTTGCCAAACAAGTTTTTGTACCCTTCACTGTCGGTGGGGGTATACGGAACTTAGATGATATGTATGAAGTTTTAAAAGCAGGGGCTGAAAAAATAAGCATTGACTCTATGGCAGTCCGCAACCCAGATATAATTAAGGAAGGCTCTATTGCGTTTGGCCGCCAGTGCATTGTGCTGAGCATGCAGGTTAAAAAGGTTGCTAAGACAGAAAAAATCCCTAGCGGATACGAAATTGCGATAGATGGGGCGCGTTTTTTTACTGGCATGGATGCTTTAGAGTGGGCGAAAAAAGGCGAAGCGCTTGGCGCTGGCGAAATTTGTGTTAATAGCATTGACAATGATGGTACACATATGGGCTATGATATAGAAATTACATCATTAATAGCAGAGAATGTTAATATCCCGGTTATTGCATCGGGCGGGGCCGGTGAGCCGGCGCATTTAAGTGAGGTTTTTACAAAAACAAAAGCTGATGCCGCAATAATAAGCTCTATGTTATATTCGCCAAGGATTAGCCGCAATTATTCTGTTTCCGAGCTTAAAAGTTTTCTGGATGAAAGTGGGGTTAATGTAAGGCCGATAGTCCAAAAAGAAAAATATAAATTATTCGGTTAAATCAAATATTGGCAGGCGGTTTTTGTTTTTAAGCCGCCATATGGTTTGTTTTAAAAGTTTAGCGGGCATAGGGTAAACCATGCCCGCTATTTTTATATGAATCACACAGTTTTATGGTATCTTTTTATATCCCCTACTAGTTTTAACGCATCTTCCTTTTTGGTTGCCCATGATGTCACAAGCCTTATAGCGGTATGGGTTTTGTCAACCACGGCCCATTCGTTGAATAAATACCTGCCCGAGAGCTTTTCAATAACATTGTTGTGAAATATAGGGAATAACTGGTTTGTTGGGGAACTTGAATAGAAATCTACGCCAAAATCTTTTAGGCTGGTATATATTTCTTGAGCAAGGTTATTTGCATATTTAGACAGCCCATAAAAAAGCCCGCTTTTAAATAAATAATAAAATTGGCCGCTGACAACCCAAGTTTTAGCTATAACAGCACCCCTTTGTTTCATGTTATACCTAAAAAAGGGTTTTAGGCCGTCATTGCATATTATTAGCGTTTCCCCAAATAAAATCCCGTTTTTTGTACCGCCAATATAAAAAGCATCCGCTAATTTAGAAATATCATAAAGGGTTAAGTCGTTCGGCGCACAAGTTAGGGCGGCCCCCATCCTTGCGCCATCAATATATAAATATAACCCATATTTGTCGCATATGCCCCGCAAACCTACTAGTTCGGATTTGGTATATATCTGCCCGGCCTCTGTAGAGTTTGAGATGTAAACAAGCTTTGGCTTTACCATATGTTCATCAGTATGTAGTAGGTATGTTTTTTCAACAGAATCCGGGTTAAGTTTGTTGTCGTCGCTAAATACCTCTACCACCCTATGCCCGGTTGCTTCAATTGCCCCCGTTTCGTGGGTATTGATATGCCCTATGCTAGATGAAATTATTGCTTCATAGGGTTTTAAAAAAGCAGATATAGCGGTCAAGTTTGTAAGCGTCCCTGCCCCTAGGTAGTGTATATCTATGTTTTCGTTTTTAATTTCATTTTTTAAAAGGCTGGTAGTTTTTTCTGTTAGATAGTCATACCCATAGCCTGTGTATACCCCAGAATTAATTTCATTTAGGCCAGCCAATATTTCCGGGTGGCACCCTTCGCTATAGTCATTTTGAAAATATATCATTTCTAAGCCCCCTTATAATAATTATTTTTTTGTTTTTTTACAAACTATAATGCACCGGAATTAATTTGTCTATAGTGTAAGCAAGGCAAATAAAAATTAATTTGTAAAATAGGGATAAGTTGTTGAAGAGAAGTTCGAAAAGGCATATAATTTATAGTAAATCCAGCTTGGCCTGGTGTTTTATAAGCTTAAAACGCTGATGTGCGTTTTGGTGCTATCAAAGCGCCTATGTCAAACAGATTTGCTATGTTACCGGTTAGCTAATTCTGAAAGGAAGGGTTATATGAAAGATAAGGGTATCAAAATTGTTGCAATTGGTGGAGGGTCCAGTTATACACCTGAATTGATTGAAGGCTATATCAAACGCCGGGCGGAGCTTCCGATAAGGGAAATTTGGCTTGTTGATATTGAAGAAGGCAAAGAGAAACTTGATATCGTAGGCAACCTTGCAAAACGGATGGTTAAAGCCGCAGGCCTTGATTGGGAAATCCACATGACATTAGATAGGCGCGAAGCTTTAAAAGGCGCTGATTTTGTATCGACTCAATTCCGTGTCGGCCTTTTAGACGCCAGGATCAAAGATGAAAGGATACCGCTTAGCCATGGTGTTATGGGGCAGGAAACAAACGGTGCCGGCGGGATATTTAAAGCGTTTAGGACAATCCCAGTAATTTTAAGTATAGTTGAAGACATGAAAGAGCTTTGCCCAGACGCGTGGCTGATAAACTTTACTAACCCGGCAGGCATGGTTACAGAGGCTGTTATGCGCTATGGCAAATGGGACAGGGTTATTGGCCTATGCAATGTACCTATAATGAGCTGCAAAATTGCCGCAGGTGCGATTGGTGCATCTGATAAAGATTTGTTCTTCAAATTTGCGGGGCTTAACCATTTTCATTGGCATAGGGTTTGGAATAAAGATGGCGTTGAAGTGACCGGTGATATTATAAAAAACGCTTATTCAACCCCGGAGGGCATGCCTACCGCACTAAATAATTATAAAAAAACCCATGAGCCTGACGAAGTCGAAGAAGGGGGCTCAGCTATTAAAAATATCCCTGATATTGGCCTATTAGCCGAACAAGTTCAAGACTTGGGGCTTATTCCATGTTCATACCATAGTTATTATTATATAACAGATGACATGTTGAAAGAAGAACTGGAGAGCTTTGCAAAAGGCGAAACCCGTGCTGAAGTTGTTAAGAGGACAGAAGCAGATTTGTTTGAATTATATAAAGACCCTGGGCTTAGTATAAAACCACCGCAACTAAAAAAACGCGGCGGCGCTTATTATAGCGACGCAGCTTGCGAACTGGTTGCTTCTATTTATAATGATAAACGCACAGAGATGGTAGTCAGCACCAAAAATAATGGGGCTATATCTGACCTGCCAGATGATGTTGTTGTTGAAGTGAGCAGTATTATAACAAGGTCTGGCCCAATGCCGCTCTCATGGGGCAGCTTTAAGCCTGCCGCCCGTGGGATGCTACAACTTATGAAAAATATGGAGCTTGTTACTATAGAAGCGGCCTATACCGGAAGCTATGCCAAAGCATTGCAAGCATTTACAATCAACCCTCTTGTGCCTAGCGGCAGGGTTGCGAGGGATATATTAGATGAGCTGATGGTAGCGCATAAAATGCATTTGCCTCAGTTTGCAGATGCAATTAAAAAATTAGGGCAATAAATTTATTGTGAACATAAAGCCCCGATATAGCAACTGTGCTATATTGGGGCTTTAAAAAAATTAAATTTATTTTTTATTGACAGGGTAATCAAATTAGGTTATATTATTAGACGGTAAATCAAAAAAGCTTTACCCTGATAAAGGTGTTGTTCCGATGAAAGATAGGGTTTATTTGTCTTGGCTGTATGACTTCTATTCTGGGTTATTGACCAAGAAGCAGTGTGGGTATTTTGAGGATTACTACTTCAGTGATTTATCGCTTAATGAGGTGGCCGAGAAATTTTGCATCACAAAACAGGGTGTTAGGGAATCCCTTATTAAAACTGAAAATATCCTTATTAATTATGAGAGCGTGCTTAACTTGTATGAAAAGCATTTGTCCCGTAAAAATAAAATAGAGGTGTTATGTAGTGATATTGATAAACTAGGTTTAGGCATTGAAATTAAAAACAGTTTAAAAGAAAAAGTATGTGGGATCGATAACAATAATGGCTAAACCCTATTGATAAAGGAGGGGGCTAAATGGCTTTTGAAAGCTTATCCGATAAGCTTCAAGATGTATTTAAGAAACTCAAGGGGAAAGGCAAGCTAAACGAAAAAGATGTTAAAGAAGCTTTAAGGGAAGTAAAGCTTGCCCTTTTGGAAGCGGACGTAAACTTTAAAATAGTCAAACAATTTATAAACAATGTAACAGAAAAAGCTATTGGCAATGAAGTTTTACAAAGTTTGACTCCTGGGCAGCAGGTTATAAAAATTGTGCACAGCGAGTTAATTGACCTGATGGGCGGTTCCCAAAGCAGGCTAACGTTTGCGTCAAAGCCGCCTACTATAATAATGATGGTCGGCTTACAAGGTGCCGGTAAAACAACGACTTCAGGAAAACTTGCGGGTAACCTTAGGAAGCAAGGTAAAAGGCCACTGTTAGCCGCTTGTGATATTTACCGGCCAGCGGCAATAAAACAGCTGCAGGTTGTAGGCGGCAGCTACAGTATCCCGGTTTTTGCGCTGGGGGATAAAGTAAAGCCTTTAGAAATAGCAAAAGCTTCAATATCCCATGCCAAAGAAAATAATAATGATGTTATTATTATTGACACAGCCGGCAGGCTTCATATAGACCAGGAATTAATGGGCGAGCTTAAAGAAATCAAGGGTGAGCTTAAACCGCAAGAGATCTTGCTTGTGGTAGATGCCATGACAGGCCAGGATGCTGTTAATGTTGCTGAGGCTTTTAATACTGAATTGGGCATTGACGGGATCATTATGACAAAACTTGATGGCGATACCAGGGGCGGTGCCGCCTTATCGGTAAGGCAAGTCACAGGCAAGCCAATCAAATATGTAGGCATGGGCGAAAAAATGGAAGACCTAGAGGCCTTTCACCCTGACAGGATGGCATCAAGGATTTTGGGAATGGGCGATGTCTTATCGTTAATCGAAAAAGCACAGGAAAACTTCGATGAGGCCCAAGCACGTGAACTCGAAAAAAAAATGAGGAATAATGAGTTTACATTTGATGACTTTTTGAACCAGCTTCAACAAGTGAAAAAGATGGGCCCGCTTAAAAGTATTTTAGGGATGCTCCCTGGCATGGGCAATGCTATGCAGGATGTTGACATAAATGAAAAAGATTTGCTGCATGTGGAAGCAATAATTAGCTCTATGACAAAAAAAGAG
Organism: Clostridiales bacterium; assembly: GCA_031285815.1. GTDB lineage: Bacteria > Bacillota > Clostridia > Lachnospirales > JAITVM01 > JAITVM01. The sequence continues at coordinate 6,283 of JAITVM010000048.1, forward strand.
CGCAGCAACTCAAATATTATAAATGGGCCGCGTAAAAAACGCATAGCCAAGGGCAGTGGCAGGCCTATCCAAGAAGTAAATAGGCTTATAAAACAGTTTGAAGATATGAAAAAAATGATGAAACAATTTTCTGATATGTCTAAAGGCAAAAAAGGTAAAATGAATTTCCCTTTTTTGAGATAAAATTAAAATTTATTGGAGGTGAACGTAGATGGCTGTTAAAATCAGGTTAAAGAGGTTAGGTGCTAAAAAAGCCCCCTTCTATAGAATTGTTGTGGCTGATTCAAGAGCGCCTAGGGACGGTAAAGTAATTGAAGAGATAGGGTACTATGACCCTACTAAAAATCCGTCGGTTATAAAAGTAGACGGCGATGTGGCTAAAAAATGGTTAGATAATGGTGCCCAACCAACAGACACAGTTAGGGGTATTTTGAAAAAATCCGGTGTTATCCAGTAATGTTTTGTGCTTTTGGCACACAGGAAGGTGTTGGATGAAGCTATGAAAGAGCTTTTAGAAGTTATAGCTAAAAACCTTGTCGATAACCCAGGCCAAGTCTCTGTACATGAGGTCGAAGGCGAGAAATCCACAATTTTAGAGCTTAAAGTTGCGGCAGAGGATATGGGCAAAGTTATTGGTAAACAAGGAAGGATTGCAAAGGCTATCAGGACCGTTGTTAAGGCAGCGGCTATTCATGAGGATAAAAGGGTAGTTGTGGAAATTATACAATAAATTTGTGATGCCGTATATCTTCAGGTGGGCCCTGAAAATAAAAATTTTTACTTAATTTGGTCTAGAAGAATTATATCCTTAATTTTAAACATTTAAAAACCATAAAGATTTTATGGTTTTTTTGATTATTATAGCAATTTTAAAAATTGTTTTAGGTGGGCGTGTATGGAAAGGCTGTTCAGCATAGGGAAAATAGTTAATACTCAAGGCGTAAAAGGCGAGGTAAGGGTATTGCCTTCAACAGACGACGTAAGCCGTTTCGGGCGTTTAAAGGGGGTTATACTTGTTAATGGTGAAGATAAAAAAACCATTGGGATAGAACGTGTTAGGTACCATAAAAATTTTGCCATTTTGAAATTTGATACAGTTGATGATATGACGGATGCAGAAAAACTAAAGGGATATACAGTGAAAATACCGGAAAGCCAGGCTTTAAAACTTGAGGCTGATGAATATTATATTATGGACCTCATAGGTTTAAATGTTTTTACAGAAAGCGGCGAACCGCTAGGGGAATTGACTGACGTTTTGAGGACAGGCGCGAATGATGTTTATGTGATAAACCAAATAGCGGAAAAGGCTGAAAAAAAAGAAGGCACTGCTAAAAAAGTTGATAAAAAGAAAAAAGAAATTCTGATACCAGCCATCAAACAGTGTATAATAAATGTTGACGTGGCAGGTGGAAAAATGGTTGTAAACTTGTTGGAGGGCCTTAGATGAATTTTTATGTGCTAACCATTTTCCCCGAGATGGTTAATGGTGGGCTCAACCATAGTATTATTAAAAGGGCAGTTGGGCAAAAATTAATAAATATAAACACGGTTGACATTCGCGAGTTTTCTGAAGACAAACACAAAAAAGTTGATGATTACCCTTTTGGCGGAGGTGCCGGTATGGTTATGGCACCGGGCCCTATATACAATGCTTATAGTTCTATAAAGGATAGGGCCAAAGGGGCTAAAGTGATATATTTGTCGCCACAAGGCAAAGTTTTTAATCAAAAAATGGCTGAAGGCTTTTCTAAGCTAGAAGATATTATTTTTATTTGTGGGCATTATGAAGGTATCGACGAGCGTTTGATTGAATTAATTGTTACAGAAGAAATATCTATTGGCGATTTTGTTATGACAGGCGGGGAATTGGCAGCCATGGTTATTATTGACAGCGTGTCTAGGCTCCTGCCTGGGGTTTTAGGAAGTGAAGAATCCCCTAAAGATGAAAGTTTTACGAGTGGTAGGCTAGAGTACCCACAATATACGCGCCCGCGTGAGTTTATGGGTAAACAAGTGCCCGAAATATTGCTTTCAGGGAACCACAAAGAAATTGAGGGTTGGCGCAAGCAGCAGTCAATTCTTAGGACAACCCATAAAAGACCAGATTTATTGTAAATAAATATTTTTAAATTAGGAGGTTAATATGTTTTTAGATTTTTTTGAGGGCATTAGTAAAATACCAAGAGGTTCGGGGAATGAAAAGGGTATAAGCGATTACCTTTGTAGCTGGGCGAAAGCCCGGGGGCTATATGTTTTTCAGGATGAATCATTAAATATCTTGATAAAAAAACCTGGGTCAAAAGGGTATGAAAACTCTGCGCCGGTAATTATACAAGGGCACCTTGATATGGTATGCGAAAAAAATATGGATACTGAACATGATTTTTTAAAAGACCCAATTAAAACATATATTGACGGGGATTTTATTAAGGCAAAGGGGACAACCCTTGGTGCTGATAATGGGATAGCAGTAGCGATGGCAATGGAAATTTTGGATAGGCAAGACCTTTTGCACCCACCTATTGAGGTTTTAATGACAACAGAAGAAGAGGTCGGCTTATGTGGTGCCAGGGCTTTTGATACATCGCTTTTAAGCGGGAAATATTTAATTAATTTAGACTCTGGGAGCGAAGGGGAATTTTTGTCTTCTTGTGCCGGCGGGGTAACAGCAAGTTTATCAATCCCCCTTTTATATGAAGCAAAGCCGGAAGGTTATGCAGACTATAATATTTTCATAAAAGGGCTTATTGGCGGGCATTCTGGAACAGAGGCTGATTCTGGGCGGGCGAATAGCGTTGTGCTTCTAGGTAGGCTGTTAAATGCTATATATAAGACAAATAAGGCATGTTTATTAAATATAGCGGGTGGCTCGGCTGATAACGCTATACCAAGGGAATCGAGCGCAACTATTTCAATAAAAGAAGATGGCATACAAGAAATAACTTCTTTAATAGAAGAATATATTGCTATATTTAAAAAAGAGTATGATGGCGTTGACGACGGGTTAAGCATTGTCTTTGAAAAGTCTGCCGAAGCTAGTTTAGAGGCTTTGACAAATGAATCTGGCATGAAAATAATATTTGCGCTGACATTGCTGCCTAATGGGGTTTCTAATATGAGCATGGATTTAGAAGGCTTAGTGGAAACATCAAATAATATTGGGGTTATAGAAATAAAATCGGGGTCGGCAATTATTTCTTCATCAATACGTTCGTCACGTGCTTCTAAAAAAGAAATGCTCGTTAATAAATTTGAGAACTTGGCCCAGCTATTAGGTGGCGTGTTGGAGCTTAAAGGCAATTACCCGGGATGGGAGTTTAAACCAGGTTCGGAAATCCGGAAAATGTTTTTAGACACCTATAAAGAGATGTTTAATAAAGAAGGGGAAGTAAAGGCGATACATGGTGGTTTGGAATGCGGAATATTTACAGAACAAACGGGCATTGACGCAATATCTTTAGGGCCGGACTTGTTTAGCGCCCATAACCCAGATGAGAAATTAAGTATAAGTTCATCAAAAAATATTTTTAACCTAGTTATAAGGGTATTAGAAAAATTGAAGTAATGTAAACCCGGTTTGGCTTGCTATAACGCTTATGCCTAAAGATGGGATAGGTATTAATATAAGAGCGGCATTAAAACAAGTGGATAAAAAAACAAGACAGGCAACAAAAATTATAAATAACCATAATATGAATTATAATCATTATATATAAGGAGGATAACCATGAACTTCGCTAAAAATGGTTTTCGTATTGATAATAATATATTAATGTTAGGCCTGCTTGTGCTTATTTTTTGCCCAAATATCCTCGGTATGTTCGGGCTAGGGGATAATATGTTAATATATTTAATCTTATTCTTAATTTTAACTGGTGGCTTTGGGGTATAAAGTATAGCTGGCCAACATAAAGCTTATTTGCTGGCTGTATTGGTGCCCACTTATAAACTTATTTTAAGATTTGCTTAAATAAGTTTAAGGGTTAATATAATCTAAACTTTTTTTAATAATAGGCGTATATGTTAAAGTAAGCGTGGAGTGTGAAGAATTCCCCACAGAACCTTGTGGGTAGTTCTTCTGCATAAATTGATACTTTAAATGTTGATATATTATTTTTGCAATATTGTTAGGTACGTCTTTATTAAACATTATCTCCAATAAAGCCTGGCAATTAAACGTTTGTTTCTATTTTAAAAGCAAAGGGGGCCTGAATTTACAAATAGTTTAATTGTTAGACATAGTTTATTCACATCTGTATAGCATAATATTTATAGATGGTACTTAATAATATATGCAGACGGGAGATATGGAGGGTTCCAATATAATGACAAGTACTTTTATTGGAGGATTGTTAGTGGTATCACTGTTGACTAGGCCATCGGTTTCCTTAGCGGAAAAAAATGCATATGAAATAATTTATCCAGGTGCTCAAATTGTTTGTGTAATTAAAAAAGATGACGGCGATAATTTTGATATTGATGATAAGCTAGATGATATATTTGAAAATTCGGTAAATATTAAACAGCTTATAAAACAACGTGAATCTGTCGTCGGCCGGATCCAAACTAAAATGGACCTGCTTGCTTATGAAAATATCGAGCTTACAGGCCCACAGGTAGAATCTTTTGTCAGCTTCTGTAATTATTATCAAGAAGGTTCAATGAAGTTAAACCAAAATATTGAATATATCGAATGCCAGAGTGAAATTAGCGAAGTAAAAAAAGAATTATTTAAAATTGACACTAACTTAAATTTCGTTTATAAAAAATTGAAAGAGTTTATTGAAATCCAACTACGGACAATATCTTTATTAAAAGATTTTGTATCCATAGCATTAAACACGTTAGCAACTATTTAGAATAAAACTTACAGGTAACGAAAATTTCCCCCGAAATGTTTAATACCTACTGTATTCTAAATCTTTACATAACACCCCTTAATTGTATAAGGGGTGTTACTTTTTTTGACTTCAAACTTGTTACAAATAAGGAAATCAATTTTGTTATATATAACGGCGTTAGTTTACAAGGGTAAAAAGAAAAACTTAAAATTTTTTATATATGTTTTGACAAGCCGCTTATCAGATGTATAATATATATAGAGAATTTTTGTAAAAAAAGAATATATAGGGTTATATCCGCAAATATATAAAATTCTACATAAATTTAATAGATAAGGGATGATTGAGCAAATGAATATTTTGGATACTATAAATACTTTTATTAGGCAGGTAACTGATGCTAATGGGCCGGAGGCAATAAATATACTTGCCGCATATTTGTCGGTAACTGCGTTCATAATTTTATTGAGGATAATAATAACTAGCGGGTACCAAGCCCAATACATAATTTTTTCGGTTAAAACAAAAAAAGGCACAATAAAAGCAGATGTAGATGCTACCGAATATTCTGTTTCAGAAGATGGTGTTGAAACTTCGCCTAAGCCTGTAAAAAAATCTAAATTCGGCTTAGTCTCAAGGGTGATGAATGACTATAGGCAAAGCCGTGAACGTGGTGTCAGTGATATAAATACAGGCTTTTTAATAAATAAACAATTGTTAAGGCTTAAGTTTATAATTTGGCCTTATAAGAGCATGGAAAGCTTTGTTGAAAGTTTTGAGGTTGGCCTTTTGCTTATAGGTATCCTGTTAACCATATACCTTGAGCAAAAACAGCTTTTTACGCTATTAACGGTTGCTAGCTTTGTTATCATAAAAATAATAGCTTCGTTTTGTGACTATAAGCTTATTAAAGAGCGGATTATTTGTGAACTGACAGAATATGTTGAACGTGAGCTTGCTGATATTACAAATATGGATTTAAATACTTCCATCTCTAAATTTAGTAGGGAAGTATATACTGCTATAATGAAACAATCTGACATAATAAAAGATTCTGTTGATAAAATGGGGAGCAATTTAACAGGTGCGTTGGCCCTTAGCGTCTCCGAGATGACGAAAGCTGTTGAAGTAAGCCTGAACAAGTCTTCCCGTTTTTCAGAGGAATTGGAGAAGCCGCTTCAAAATTGGGTTGAAAGTATAAACAGCGCAGGGCTTGTGCAGGAAAAAATTAATGTAGCAAGCGAGTCGTTAACCGAGGTTATTAATA
>JAITVM010000075.1 GCA_031285815.1 Clostridiales bacterium
CTTTGTAAGCCTGAAAGGCTTAGGTTGTAGAATCTTTTCCATTTTGTACTTGGGGAAGTATAAATATATAAAAAAATAGTCACGTACCAAGCCCGGAGGGTATAACCAACTTGAAAGGCAGGCTCATCTCAAATAACAACTTATCCCGGAGGGCAGGCCCATCTCAAATAACAACTTATCCCGGAGGGCGGGGTGTAAAAACCTCACCTTCCCTTATATTTTTTTTAAAAAAAGGATGCATCCAAAAGTTCCGAAATTGGCTCCTATAATATTGTATCTTTGTAAGCCTGAAAGGCTTAGGTTGTAGAATCTTTTCTATTTTGTACTTGGGGAAGTATAAATCTATAAAAAAATAGTCACGTACCAAGCCCGGAGGGTATAACCAACTTGAAGGGCAGGTCTATCTCAAATAACAGGGCCATCCCGGGGGGCAGGCTCATCTTGAAGGTTCAGCCCATCCGGGATGGCAGTGCCTTATATATAAAGGTTCCAATAGGATTCAAATGTCAACCTTTGAGAATTGTAGATTGTTGACTTGGTACTTGAATTTACAGAGAATTTACCAGCCCCGAAATCTATCCCTAACCCGGTACTATTGTCTTGGTCAGCCATGGCTGTTAAATACCCCCTGCAAGATATAATTAATTTTGTAGGGCTAGCCAGGAAAGCTATTACGGTTGGCTCCCACTTATGCGGGCTCTCACCTATAAACCCTGAACCACTGTTAAGTACTTCTGTAAATTGGCGGAAGCTCCCTCTATTCCATAAGCCAACATAAGCCCAAGTTTTTATTTTTGACCCATCATCGGCTATGGTAGTGATACTGTAATATTTATAAGCAGCAGATGCTCCGCCCCATAAATCAGGCTCTAGCTGGTTTAAAATTTCTTCAGCTTCCTCATAAGAAACCCTATCGGTTGACATGATGCTTTCTATTACTTCGTTTCTACTAACAAATTTTTCATCATCAGATGATTCTGACATTTCTGTTAACTGATAATTGGTTGTTTCCGCAAAAACATAGGGGTTAAAAGAACAGAATACAAATATTAGTGACATTATCGGCGCCATAAATATTTTTGATTTAAACATAAATTAGACCACCTCATAACAAAATAATTTTTACTTCATATAATACCTACAATTATAATCTATTAGTGCTACAGAAAAAACACATTTTTTGCATAAAATTATTAAAAAGCGCTTTTTGAAAAGAGGGGTTATGATGTTTAAAATCTTAATTGCTGACGATAACCGCCAAATCGTTTCTATACTGAAGGAATATGCGAAAAAGGAAGGCTTCTTGGTCTATTGTGCATATGATGGAAGCGAAGCGCTGAAAAAATCGTTATCTATTTCGTTTGATATGATTTTGCTGGATGTGATGATGCCAATAAAAGATGGGTTTGAAGTTTGCCGGGAGATACGAAAAAATAGCAGCGTACCAATTATTATGATTACAGCGCGTGGGGAAGATTTTGAACGCATAATGGGGCTTGATAATGGTGCGGATGATTATATAGTAAAACCTTTTTCGCCGGCGGAGGTTATGGCCCGGGTCCGGGCGGTACTCCGGAGGATTTCTTTTGATGATAGCCAGCAACAAATATTTTCTATTGGCAATTTAATTCTTAACTTAGACGAATATATTACAAAGGTCGGCAGCGTAAAAATTGAGCTTACTAAAAAAGAGACTGAAATATTATGGATGCTTGCAACTAATAAAAATAAAGTGTTTTCCCGGGATAGCCTTTTAAATAGCTTATGGGGCTATGATTACTATGGCGACACACGCACAGTCGATTCCCATATTAAGCGCCTGCGTGCAAAGCTGGATACTGTGCCACATGATGAATGGGAAATCAAAACAATCCGGGGTATTGGTTATAAATTCGAAGCGGGGTGACAAGCTTGAAGAATAAGATTTTATATCGGCTTATATTTTATTTTGTTACTTCGTTTATCGTGTTTGCAGCTGTGATTGGCATAATTTTCACGGTATTGTTTTCAACCTACAATATGGATGGCCACAAAAATGAATTGGAACGCCGGGCCAGAAGCATTGCGGAAACTTTGTCCGGCTATTTTGAACCCAGAAAGCAGGGCGGAAGCAATATGGGGCACGGCAATGGTATGGGTGGTTATGGTGCATACCTACGTTTTATTGAAGGTATTGCTATGAGCGATATTTGGATTGTGGATAACAGCTTAGAGCAAATTACATTCGGGCATGGGCAGTCCAATATAAATTTAAAAGATTTGCCAGAAGGCGCAGACCAAACCGTAATGCGTGCTTTTGCCGGCGAAACATCGGTCAGCGAAAATTTTAGTGTATTTTTAGAGACGCCTACAATTACAGCCGCAACACCAATTACCCTCAGTGATGGCACTGTTGCAGGCGCTGTCCTTTTGCATTCACAGGTGTCAGATGTTTATAAAGTTACTTCCGGCGGGATTGTAACCTTAATTATCAGTATGGCGGCTGCAGTTTTTATTTCAGTTTATGTCGCCTTCCTTTTATCATCACATTTCACAAAACCTTTGGCTAAAATGAAAGCCGCCGCTTTAAAGGTTGGCAAAGGGGATTATTCTGTATCAACCGGCGTAAAGCAATCTGATGAAATTGGTGAATTGGCTTTGGTAATAGATAATATGGCCAAGAAGCTTGCATTATCGTCAGAAGAAAGTGTGAAGCTTGAAAACCTCCGGCGTGATTTTATCGCAAATATTTCTCATGAATTACGGACGCCCGTTACAGTAATACGGGGTTCATTGGAAGCTCTATGCGATGGGGTAGTTACTGATTCAAAAAAAGTTACTGAATATCATCAGCAAATGTTTTCAGAAAGCCTCTACCTTGAACGTTTGGTTTCTGATTTGCTTGACCTTGCCCGGCTGCAAAACCCAGATTTTAAAATAGAGGCTCAGGATGTTGACTTTAAAAGCATCATTGAAGATGTAATACGCAGTATGAAAAGGATTGCAGATTCTAAAAATATTGTATTGGAATTCGCATGTGCCGGTGAAATTTTTATTATCAATGGGGATTATGCCCGGTTACGCCAAATGCTAATTGTTATTTTGGATAACGCCGTTAAATTTTCCCCGGAAGGCGAAAGTGTATATATTACCCTAGTCAAAACTGAAACTGAAGTGAAACTTGCAATCCGTGACAAAGGCTGTGGGGTGCCTCCGGAGGATGTCCCGCATATTTTTGACAGGTTTTACAAACAACGCTCTGAGAAAAATAAAACCGGTACGGGCCTTGGCCTTGCAATTGCAAAACAAATTGCAGATAGGCATGGCGCTATAATTGAAGTGGTAAGCGGTAAAGGGAAAGGGTCAGCTTTTGTGGTGACTTTTAAATATTTATAGCAGCCACTTTAATAGAACACAAAAAACACATTTTTGACACATTTAGGATTTACAATAATAATTACAGGGTAGTTGCCCTGAATATTTAATAGGAGTTGTTCTATTATGAAAAAGAAAATTATTGCAGCAGCCGGAGCAGTAATCTTATGTTTAAGCTTTGCAACAACAGCAATTGCAGCCCCGCTTCGTAACGGTTCATGTGGAGGCACTGGCGTATGCGGCCTCGGAATCGGAGGCGGTGCTGGCCTTATGCTAGACGCAAACGGAAACTTCCTTGACAGAGAGGCTTTTGAAGATAAATTAGATGCGTTAATCAAAGCAGGTGTTATCAACGAGGTTGACAGGGGAGCTTACATCGCACAATATGAATGGTGTGCTATTTACGGTATTGGGTCAACAGGTGGAACCCCGGTTGGTGGCGGATGTGGCGCCGGCCGCGGGGCTGGCTGGAACCGTTAAGTAGATTATATATAAGGGGAGTGGGTTTCCACTCCCTTTTTGCCTGCAATTTTTTAGTTTTTTAGAGAAAGCCGATAACACAAAATATTTTTGATTTAATGATAACCTTCATTTTACCTTCGGCCGGATTTCCTCCAATAATATCCGCCTGAACTCCTCTTTATTTTCGAAAAACGGCATATGCCCAACGCCGGGTACAGAATAAATTTGTTTATCTGGCGCGGATATCCCGTCAAAAAATTCTTTTGCCACTATATAAGGGCTGATATAGTCATTTCCCCCCATTATGTAGTATACCGGAACCTTATAATCAACCCCGTAATCCTTTATGTCAGCTTCCTCTATCAAAAACTGTAAAAGGCCGCCCTGGTATCTAATCATCTTCAATTGGTTGAATATACCCGAATGTTTTAGTTCATTGAATGAATAATATGGGGTTGCTAAGATATTAATTATATCTCGGAAACCTACATTGATTGAAAGCCCATATTTACTTTGGTATGTCCTAACTGTTATCAAACCGTTTATGCTATTTGAATCATATTTTGTTAATGGGTATGGTTGTATTGATTCCAATGCCTTAATGTCTTTTTCATTTCCCGAAGCCTTTGCTGCTTCAAGTACTTTTTCATAGCCAACACGCTCACCATCAGCCATATTAATGACCTGTGCTACCCCAATATATGCGCTGTAATCATCTGGAAAGGATTGTACTGCCATAGCCCCTAATACTGACCCCCAGCTATGCCCCATAATAATAATTTTATCTTTGTTAAGTTTTTGCTTCACATATTCTGTAACCTCGTGAGCGTCTTTTAATACACGTTCCACATCAATTGTTTTTAAAACAGCTTCAGGGCTGTTTGCTGTATAAGTTTTGCCTACATTACGTTGATCCCAATTTACAATAGTAAAATCATTTTCCCAATCATACTGGTATAGGTGCAAATACTGGATCATCGAATTACCAGGGCCGCCATGTATAAATAGGATAACCGGGTTTTCTATGTTTTGCCCACGAAAATATAACGACTGTTGTATGCCTCCGATACCTACCATTTCCATTTGGTCGATACCTGGGGCTTTGATTTTATGGTTTGCCCGCATGATTGCAGGGGCTATCAGCCGCAAACCGGCTAACACCAATAAAATAATTAAAATTAATGAGCAAAATATTATGATAAATATTTTCAGCACCCTCTTTTTTATATTTTTTTATTTTTGTACAGAGAAATTTAGAAAAGGCTAGACCGGTATTTTATATAGGTTTCGTTGTTATCATTCCCCAATGAGAGTTTTACACTGTTGTCCGGCTTAAGTAAAAGAATAGTTTTGTATATATCCCCACCAGAATCTACTTTGAGCATATTATATACCCTCTGTTTTCCAGTTTCAATAAATCTATGGATAACAAAACCAGATTTTTTGATTCAGGTAACAATAGCCATTTTTATATTTAATAAAAAGCCGGGTAATTACGATAAATTTAATATAACTTATTATTCTTAGTTATGAATTAGTTTTAAATTTAATTAAGATAGTGGGGTATTTAAATAATGTCGAAACTAGAGGAGTTTCAATTTAATTATATCAAAAAGTTACGTTTTGCTATTCCATCTTCAATTATAATCCATTATATTGTCTGTTTTGCTTTAGGGAATATTATTGGAGAAAGCTATTTGCCAATAACGCATGCTTCTGATTTGTATAAATGGGTTTATCCATATCTAGGTGGTTCAAGTGTGGCAATAGGTTTTGTGATTTTTTTTATTGTTCGATTTTAATAATAAAAAATACAAATTTTATGACTATCCCAGACCTAAAATACGTAATCACCACCATAATGTTTTTTACTTTTGGTTTTTACATATTTAAATCTTTTGTTAATTTTACGATTGAAGAAGATTTGGTAAAATGTATTTATATAGCAAAAGATTATATGGATATTAATGATCCAAATAATCTCTTCGTGCCGGAAAAACAATATAACAAAGCTATGAAAATAATAAATATGTCTTTTTTCATTTATTCTATTTATTACAATTTTATTTTCATGATATTCCCTTTTATAAAAAATGAAAGTTTTATTACGGATGGCGAACAGAACAGTGTAAATAAATATAAAGAGTTTGATGATATATATTTTCCTGATGAAAAAGCAGATATTGAAGAAGATTTTGAGGAAGAAGAAAATGCAATTCCTTTCGATGAAATGTATCCTCAAGAATTCCATAACGATAATTTGAACGATGTAGTTAATAGGATTTAGTTAAGATAGTGGGGTGCCTAAATGGTTCCAAGGTCTAAAGCTTTTGAAATTAGTTATATGAAGAAGGTTGCTTTAGCAAGTTCGATTTCAGTTGCCATTAATAATGTTTTTCGTATTATTTTAAATGACATTATAGGAAGGCAGTATCTATTATCGCATGACAGAATGATGTTGAGAAGAAATGGTTATGCAGAGTTAACTATAGGAAATATTTTAATATTCTTTGTTATTTTTTGTTACTGTTTTATTTTAAGGAGTAAGAACGAAAATTTTAAAGCCTTCCTTGATATAAAATATATTGTTACATCTATAATATTTTTTGTTTTTGCTTTTTATATATTTAACGCTATGTTAAATTATTCATTTACCAAATATATAATGAGATATATTATTTCTGCTAAAGGGCATTTGATTATAGATAACTCAAATATTAATTTTGTGCCAGAACTTCAATTCAATAAAGCTATTAACTTAATGAAATTTTTTTATTTTTTTTATTTTGCTTACTACAATTTATTTTTTATGATATTTCCTTCATTTACTAAAGAAAGTTTTATTATGGATGATGAGTTGGATAATTTGGACAAACCCGAAGAATACAATAGTACATATTATGATTATGAAAATTTAGATGAAGAAAATAACTCATATGAAAAAGAGAATTTATATGAAGAGGAAGAAAAGGCGCCACGTTTTGATGAAATGCATCCACCAACATTTAAGCCTGATAAAAAAGATGGTTTTTAACAACTATTTATTTAAAATTAATTCATAACAAAAGGGGCTATCTCGCATATCAAGACAGCCCCAGGTAACAATTTTAAATTCTATTCTGGCGAATAAAGTTTTTCTACCGAACCTTCCCAATCATTCCGGAAATCATCCCAATCTAAACTATACTGTTCCAAATACCCCTGTATATCTTCTTTGCTAAAATAGAACCCAGAATTATATGCGGATTTATCTAATTCGTTGCCGCTTGGTGTATCGCGGAAAGAAAATTTAACATATTCCAAATTTTCGATAAGCGAAAATAATATAGCTGTGTTCTTTGGCGCAAGGGTAATATCATTTGAGTATTCTTGTACGCCATCATTTTCATAATAAAGCGTAAGCGTATTTAATGTATTTGTATTTAGTGAATTTATAAAGTTATCGCCAATAGAGAAAAAACGCTGCTTCTGGTATTCATTTAATATAGGCAGTGAATTTATGATTTTACCTACAATAGAATTATTACCAACATAAGGGGTGGGTTCTAATGATAAAATTGATTCTGGCGCTGGCCCGGCATACCCTTCATTTATATTTCTAAACTTGCTGGGGCGGTTTGTAGCAAAACCTACACTTAAAAGTATAACTAAAATAGACCCAACTATTATCGTAATATTTTTTGGTTTTTTAAATTTCATAATATTCTTAACCCTTTCTTTAATACATCCCCCATCAAAAGCCAGAGGGCCGCCACTAATTATATTTTTGCTGGTGGCTAAATTTAACAGTAGCATAGAATAATTCTTTTTTATTTCGCCGCCCATTTCTATTAACACGCGCTCATCGCAAGACATTTCCATATCCCTGTTCATGAGTACAAACGCCAGCCATACAAACGGGTTAAACCAATGCAGGCATAATATAAAATAAATAATAAGTTTGACAATATGGTCATGCCGGCGCAAATGTGCCTGTTCATGTAAAATGATATACTCATGCCCATCGCCTGGTAGCCCGGCCGGGATATAAATTTTGGGTTTAATTATGCCCAATAAAAATGGGGACCGGATACAATTAGATTCATAAATATTATTTTTAACAGGCTTTGACAGCTTCAATTTATGCTTGATAATTAAGTATGATGCAATAGCATAGATAGATAACAAAACAGTACCCAATACCCAAATAAGGGAGCCAATAAAAATCCAAATTTGCAAAGGGTTAGCACTTGCGTATGGGGTAGCCGCAGGGAGTATAGGGCCCACAGAATCATTAATAAATTTAATTCCGCTGTCTATATGGGGTGATGCCTGAAAAGCTATATCAGATGGTATTATTGACGCATTAAATGGCAGCAGGCTAAAAATACTTTCTAAACTAAACGGGATAATTAACCGGGCCCAGGCTATTGACCAAAGCATATAAGAAATAATTTTTGGCTGCCCTTTTAAAAATTTACGGATAAAACAAATTGCTAAAATAATAAATGAGCCGGTAAAACTCATATTTAATACAGCCAAAAATATATTACCCATTGGAAACGCCCCCGTCATGGCCTTCGATAATTTGCCTTAATTCTTCAGCCTGGCTTTGGGACAATTTTTTATTTCCTATAAATGACGCAAGGAATAAAGGCAAGGACCCGCCAAATGTATCTTCAACAAAGCTCCGGCTTTGGCCTGCAAAATATTCTTCACGCATCATAATGGCGGAGACAATAGAATTATTATTTTGGATAACCCCCTTGTTACATACCCTTTTTAAAATAGTGTATGTGGTAGTGCGTTTCCAGCCGAGAAGCTTTTCTGCCGCCTTTATAAGCTCCGCAGAAGTTACTGGCCCATCCGCCCAAATAATATCCGCAAGCTTTAATTCCGATTTAGATAGTTTTTGAATTTCTGGCATTTATGACTTGCCACCTCCTTGATAAGATTATAGATTTAAAAATAATTTTGTTTACATCATGTAGACTAATTATCAGTCTATACTATGTAGACGCAAAAGTCAAGTTTTTTATAATGGGGTTAAAACCGCAAAAAATTAAATGGGGGGAGGTTTTGAATTATATAGGCAGACGGTTTCTGGGTATACAGGATTCCAAAATGGGTTTTTATATGCCTAAATTCCATAGATGGTTTGTGTTAACAAACAAATTATTATGGCATTTAGGCATATTTGGTTAAACTCTAAGCATGGGCTATTTTAAACGGTTATTTGCTTTTATAAGTTCGCTTAGCGAAACATCAGGGTTACGCCAACGCTTGCCGCTTTTTTCGTTTTTTAAATGTATTGCATTCTTGGGGCATAAATGCACACACGCTAAACAAGCTTCGCAATGGCCTCCAAAATGCACTTTGCCTTTTACTTCAATATTTTTTGCAGGGCATACTTTTTCGCAGGTTCCGCATTTAGTGCAACCCGAATTGACGATATAGCCCTTAGCCCCTTCTAATGCGGAGGTAAAAACTTTTAATATGGAAGCCAATGCCCTCATTAATATAGATGCTTTTGCCTGTAATTTTATCCTATTTTTTATATCAGCGGCTATTTTCGCTGTTTTTTCCTCTACCCGCTTTTTAGGCATTTTTTGTATTTCTGCTTCTATCTCAAAAACTGGCAGGTAATTATCCAGCATAAGCAGGCTGTTGGCATAATCAAAGCGGTACCCGCGCTTTTGGGCTAATTTTTGTACGTTGTACATACAAGCCCCGTCCATATTCCCATAAGTGCCAATAGCAAAGGTGTAATCAGCTTCTAAAGTTATTTTATTCAAAAAACCGCTGACCATTTTGGGGGGCGCAGTACTGTAAATAGGGAAAACTAGCCCAATCACATCATCTTTATACTGTGTTTTGGAATCATTTATTACTTGTGGGATAGAAATTAGGTTGCCGCCAAATTGTTTGGCCACAGCCAGAGAATTGCCCGTTGCAGAAAAAAAGAATATTGTCATAGAATTAACCCCTTTAGGCAAGTGCCTTATATTATTTTTTGAATAATTTTGGTTTTAATTGTGGTGGCGGTTTTTCAATTTGCATGACAGCACTGGGGTGCTGTATTAAAACATGCTGGATTTTTATTGAATTTTTATTTCACTGGCTATAACGAAGGTACATCAAGCCTTTTTAACTAAATTGCTATACTTATATTATAATATCGTTCAATCTATTAGCATAGTATCCAAATTTTCCTTGTACTAAAATTCGGGCTATTTTAGTACAAAAAAAGCTGGAATTAGCACGCCAGCTTTTACTTTGGGAAAAGGCATTTAATATTATTTTTTTCAAAATAATCAAGCCAAGCTTCCCCAGGGTGTTTATCGGTAACGATAATATCTATTGCTTTAATATTTTCGATAACCGAAAACGCCTTAATATTAAATTTTGAAGAATCTACGGCAAGTACCGCGCATTGTGAGGATTGTATCATAGCCTCTTTGCAGAGGGCAAATTCTTCCCTTGCGTCTGTCGGGCCTATTTCCATATCCAGCCCCTTGCATGAAATAATAGCTTTTTCAGCATAGAACCTATTAATATCAGTTACCGCCTTTTGCCCGGTCAGCGCTAAATATCCTTCATTCAGGTTTCCGCCTGTTGAAACAATATCCCAGCCTGATACATCTGACAATTCTATAAGTACCTCTATAGAATTTGTTATAACGGTTAAGCATTGCTTTTTCTTTATTGCTTTAGCGATAAAAACAGAAGTCGTGCTTGCATCTAAAAAAATATGTTCGCCGTTTTCAATAAGCCCGCATATTATTTCAGCGATTTTTTGCTTCCCGGATACGTTCCTTTTCTTCCTAACATTAAAAGGCAGTTCAATATTGGCGGCTTCATTTAATATTGCGCCGCCATAACTTTTTATAACTAAACCGCTGTTATGGAGTTTTTCTAAATCCCGGCGGATTGTTTCTTCTGTAACATTATAAATAAGGCTTAATTCGCCTACAGTTACTTTTTTTTGTTCCTGCAGCTTCATTAAAATTGAATTTCTTCTTTCCAGAGCCAGCATATTTTATAACTGCTTACTAAAATATATAATGGTACGGCTATATTATTCTAGCTTGCAGTAACCCACCCCTTTTTTACTATAATAAAACCCGTTTTAATTTTTCATCTGGATGCGCGATTACGCACGAATCCAAATACATACCGGTTTGGGCATCTTTTGCTTTTTCAATGGCAGCTGTAACGGCGGCGACCTCGCCGGTTATAACCATAAAAGATTTGCCGCACATACCTTTAGCAACACGTATTTCTATTAAATCTACAATGGCTGTCTTTGCAGCCGTATCAGCCGCAACAATGATTGACGTGGCGTCATATGTTTCTAATATGCCTACAGCAGAAACTTCTTCTATATCAGCTGTGCCGTAAATGGCCGGCATAATGCTTTCATGGGGGTTGCCCAGGACAAAAGAATTTATCAATTGTTCGCCAAATTGTTTGGCTACATCGGCCGCCGCATTAACCTCGCTTAAGCCGCCGGTAATAATAGCGATATACTTTCCCGGGCAAACGGTTTGGGCTTCTACGATTTCGATATTTGCCGCTTTTACCATAGCATCTAAAGCCATAATGCCAGTAGCCACAGTTTTATATTCTACCATACCAATAGCCTTGCTCATTTAACCCCACCCCTTTTGCCGCTTCTTTTTATTTCTATAAAATTATCGTTAACGCATGTTACTTCCCCATCAATAGAAGCATGTAGTGCTACACTTAAACCTTCCGCAGGCTTCGCTACCATTTGGCCCGTTTTAACATAATCCCCGGCCGAAACTATTGGTATTGGTATTGCCCCAATATGTTGCCTTAATAATATTTTTACGTTATTTGTATCGAGTACGCCATCAGCAAAATAGGCATTGCCAGAATATTTTGAAAGGCCAAGCCTGCCCTCCAGCCTTTTTTCCGGTACTTTCCTGTATGCCCGCCAAGGTTTCACGCCAGGGTGTGCAATATTTTTTGGCATGGGTGCCCCGGCTTTTTTTAAACCGTCTTTATATGCCGCAATCAGTGAGCACGGCGAAAGGCCTTGTGGGCAAGCATACATTTCACATACCCCACAGGAGCTGCAGAAAAATGTATTTAAAAACACATTCCTATCACGAAAATCTTGATTAGAAGCCGAGCGCATAAAAAGATGCGGCTCTATCGGATGGCCTAGCGCATGCCTTGGGCAGAGCCCCGTACACATTTGGCACTGGCAGCAGGCCGAAGCGGCCCTTTTTAAATCAATAGAGAGGTTGCGTTTTTTAGACCGTATTAAATAATGGCTATCCGGTAGTACAAGGATAGCATTTGTAGTTTTAGTAATTGGGGCTTGCCCCGGTTTAATTTCGCCCATCATAGGCCCGCCAACTAAATAAGTATAATTGCCTTTTACGCCGGCAGAAGAAGCTACATCACCTATAGCCATGCCAATCGGGGCACGTGTAGTCCTGGGGCCCCCTACTTCGCCAACAATGGTCACAAGCTTATCAATAACAGGCTTTTGTTTCTGTACACATTGATAAACGTTATATACCGTCTCCACATTTAAAACAATAATATTTTTTTCGATAGGTATGCCGCCTGGGGATATAACTATGCCCAGGGCTTCATAAATTAATATAATTTCATCGCCAACAGGGTAAACATTATCAAGCAAATGCAAACGTATGTTTGGAAATGCGCCAATATATTGGCCTATTGCGCTGATTGCTTTATCGTAGCCTTTTTTTATCCCTATAACAATTTCTGGCGCTTCAATAATTTCTGCTATTAATGAAAGCGACTGCAAAATTTCATGGGCCTCTTTTTCTAATAATTGTTTATGTAACGATAGTAATGGCTCACATTCGGCGCAGTTCAATATTAAATATTTAACGCCTTTAGCTAATTTTGCATATGTGGGGAACCCTGCGCCGCCTGCCCCAACTACGCCGCCATCCTGCAGCAGATTTTTTAGGTTGCCTATATCCATAATTTTTTACCCCAAGCTACTTGGTTCATCAACAATACCCACAATAGCAGCATCTACAGGCGCATCGGCTAGGTTCCCGGCTTTTCTTGCAGCACTGCCAATAACCACTAAGACATAGTCGCCTATCCCGGCGCCAATATTATCAACAGCAACTATTTTGCTTTTATCAAGAAGTTCAACAATAGTAAATTTACTGCCTACCAATTTTTCATTTTTTCTTGTAGATACTACGCTACCTTTAACTTTGCCTAGCAACATATTTGCGGGCCCCCTTTTGTTAGTTTGTTTTAGCTTTTAAAGAACAGGGCTACTTTATCCCCGGTTTTAGCCCGGCAGGCATTAGCTTCATCTGTATCTATATGCATTTCTAAAGTAAAGCTTTCGTCTACCCTTATTTTCACATCATTAAATATAAGGCCCTTTTCATAGTCTGCATGGACTGAGACAAAATCGCCATCCTTAAGCCCGGCCGCTAATGCATCGGCGGGTGGCATATGTATATGCCTTTTCGCTACTATCATACCTTCTTCTAAATAAATAGCCCCTTTGGGCCCAATTATTGTAACCGGGGCGGAGCCTTTAATATCCCCGGATTCGCGGAGCGGTGCATTGACACCTAGCTTAACGGCGTCTGTATCAGATATTTCTACCTGGGTAAAATTTCGGGTAGGCCCTAATACGCGGATATTTTCGATTGCGCGTAATTTTAGACCAACAATTGTTACTTTCTCGTTTGCGGCGAATTGGCCGCCCATTAATGTTTTTGCCTTTGTCAGGCTATAGCCCGGCCCAAATAGAATTTCAACATGCTCTTGTTTTAAGTGTACATGCCTGGCAGAAACACCAATAGGGGCCATTAGGCTTTTACGGCCCCCCTGCTTTTCACGTATAGCTTTTACTACTAAATCAGCAATCTCATTAATATCTATTTTATCCATACTTACACCCGGTTTCTTTTTAATTATAAAAAAATTAAGGGCAGTACGCCCGCGCTAGCAATGGGCACGGGCGTTTCAATTTCTTATTCTGTTGGAAGTATAGCCTCTACATCAGAGTGAGGGCGTGGTATTACATGGGTAGCAACCAATTCGCCAAAACGCTGTGCACTATTTGCACCAGCTTCAACAGCTGATTTAACTGCGCCAACATCACCGCGCACCATAACTGTTACTAAACCTGAACCTATCCTTTCGGTCCCAATTAAAACTACATTGGCAGCTTTGCACATAGCGTCGGCAGCCTCTACGGCGGCTACAAGGCCCCTTGTTTCAATCATACCAAGTGCTTCTTTAGACATTTGCTTTTCCCCCTTCTTTGCTTTTTGTTTTGATGCAACTTTTTTAGCGCCTGCTTTAAGTGCAGCGCTTTGATCTATTTCCGCCACACTTTCATTGGCTGTGTTATCATCTTCTATCAAAATTTTATGCCCCCTTGCTTTGTGAATTTTCGGGCACTCTCGTTTACTAAATAAACAATTTCTTCATGGGGGCTTGCCAAGACGCCGCTGGCAACCGGTTTTTTTATCCCATTGGATTTTACCGCCTCGATTGCCGAACTAACATCTGACACACTTCCCTGGATTACTATTGTTACTAAACGCCCGCCAAGCTTCTTTTCCCAGGTAACGAAACCCACGCTGGAAGCTTTGCACATAATGTCAATTGCATCTAAAGCTGCAACTATGCCCGTGATTTCGATAAACCCGTAAGCGTTACCCATGTTGGGCCCCCTTAAGCTTTAGGCAGGATTTTTTCTACATCTGCATGGGGCCTTGGGATAACATGGACCGCAACTAATTCCCCTAAACGCTTGGCCGCCTCGGCACCGCTTTCAACAGCGGCTTTAACTGCGCCAACATCACCGCGTACCATAACTGTTACCAACCCTGAACCTATTTTTTCTGTACCGATTAAAGATACCTCTGCAGATTTAGTCATTGCATCAGCCGCTTCGATTGCAGCTGTAAGCCCCCTTGTTTCAACTAACCCTAATGCTTCTTTAGACATGTTGTTTCCTCCTCAAATATTCTATATAGTTTCAATTCTTATCAAATGCATCTATTATTAACATTTTTTCTGTATCTTTAGTTGGGTTCGGGATTATATGGCTCTGGACTATGCCGGTTATACCTTTTGCGGTGTTAATGCCTGCTTCCATAGCCGCTTCAACATCTGAAATGCCGCCCCTAAATTTAATGGTCACAAGGAGCGGGACCTCCAGCTCATCCGCATTGGCAGGTTTGTTTTTATCAAATTTTTCAAGGCGTACCCGTCCGGCTTTGGCCCCTGCATCTGCCGCCATAAAGGCGCAAACCAATCCGTATACTTCTAAAATGCCTACTGCCTCGCCCATAATAGGTGGCCCCTTTCAAATTGTAAAAAATTTAGCCTTAATTATTTATTATAGCTATCTTTAAGCCTTTCATCGATAAATTCATCTGATGGGCCTCGTTAATTTTATCCAGTGGGTATGTATGGGTAATTAATTTATCCAAAGGCAGCCCAATTTTTTTTGCGCTTACAAGGAAATCAAATGTTGTTGCATAATCCCTTAATGTATACACCCAAGACCCGACTGTTGTTATTTCTTTAGCACAGATATCAAAATGTGGGTTTATTGACGCATCGCCACCATTTATAAAAAACCCAAGCTCACAGAGCCCGCCGCCGTTGCGGATAAATTTATAAATATTTGAGTGCGCCATTGGCGACCCTGTGCATTGGAATGCAAAATCTGCCAAGCTGCCGCCAAATTTTTCTTTAACAGCGTTTGTTAGGGCTTCTATACCGGAATGGGATTTGAAATTGACAACATCCGTAGCCCCTAATTCTTTAGCAAACCCTAGCCTATTTTCTTCACCGTCGATAGCTACAATATTGGCAATGCCCATTGTTTTAAGTATAGCTATGCAAATCAAGCCGATAGGGCCACAGCCTTGGACGGCAACCCTGCTGTTAAACCGGAGTATGCCCGTAGATTTTGCGCGCTCTACAGCATGGATTAGGACCGCACAGGGCTCTATTAATATCCGTGAATAAAGGTCTAGGTGGCTAACGTTAAATATAGTAGAGCCGCCCCTAATAACTATATAATCTGCAAACCATCCGTTTAAATGCTTGTCGTCGTCAGGCAGCAAACCATAGACATCTGCCCCGCCGACATTTTGCTTATTTAGGTCAAACATAGTTATATCTGGGTTATCTTTAAATATCATACAAGAGACAACCTTATCGCCAACGTGTAAATCTTTGCCTGCGCTGTCTTTCTTAACGCCCTTGCCCATTTTAATTATTTCGCCGGTGCCTTCATGGCCCAATACAACAGGTATTAAATTAAATGGGTCATTCTTATACTCATGAGCATCAGTCCCGCAAACCCCGCAGCCTTCGACTTTAACTAAAATATCGCCATCGCCTAATTCAGGGATAGGGTATTCTTTAATATCATAATGCTCTAATTTTGTTAACATGGCTACCCTGGAAACATTTTTTGCGCCACTGTTTTCAAAATTTTCGCCTTTGCCTGCTAATTGGGCAAGGACCTGCTTAACGATTTCATCAATACGTGCGTCATTCATATCATATACGGCCTCCTGTCTATATATTTAACGGATGCAAAAGCTATCCGCCATGACACATTGCCTACGTTTTGTAAAGGTGCTTGCCTTTGTTAAGCCTTCGCCTGTCCTGCTGGCTATTGTGAAGGTACAAAAGCCTTCGCCGCCGAAACCTATTGCCGCATATGATGGCGCGTTTTTTACAAGTATCGCTGTGTCAATTTCTTTTGCGTATCTGGTAATATTGTCAATGTTTTTTGAATGTATATGTGCTGAGTGGCGGTTCCCATGTTCTAACCAGATTGCTTTTTCTAAAGCATCTTCAAAATCTTCCGCCCTGACAAGGCCCAAAATAGGCATCATTAATTCTTCGGATATAAGCGGGTGCCCTTTTTCCCCTTCAAATATAATACAACGGGCCCCCTCCGGCGCACTGGCCCCAATCATATCAAGAAGTGCTATAGCACTGCGCCCCACACAAGCGCGGTTTAATGTGCCATTCTTCATCACAAGGGAGGATAGCGCTTTTATTTCTTCGTTTGAAGCTAAATAGCAGCCCTGCTCTGTTACCATATAATGAATTAATTCATCAATGGCACTGCTTACCACAACTACTTCTTTTTCTGCAATGCAAGGCAGGTTGTTATCAAATGTGCAGCCGTTTACAATATCGCCTGCGGCTTTCCTTAAATCCGCTGTTTTATCTACCAGTGCGGGGGGGTTGCCTGCGCCTGCGCCTATCCCGCGTTTGCCTGAAGATAGTACGGCTGTTACTACACCGGGGCCGCCTGTTGCGGATATTAACGGGATATCTGGGTGGTTGAGCATTATATTGCTTGATTCTAAACTTGGGTTTTTAACAGAGCATACAATATTATCCGGCCCGCCGGCTTCCCGGGATGCTTTGTTAATCATCCGGATAGCAAAAGCAGAGGTTTCCGCGGCAGCCGGGTGGGTGTTAAATACAACAGTATTCCCGCCGGCTATCATACCGATCGAATTGCAGATAACTGTTTCGCTGGGGTTTGTGCATGGCGTTATCGAGCCGATTACGCCAAAGGGCCCCATTTCTGTTAATGTAAGGCCTCGGTCCCCAGACCAAGCTATTGTTGTAATGTCCTCGGTGCCGGGGGTTTTTTCCGCAACTAATTTATGTTTTAGTATTTTATGCCCAATATTGCCCATGCCTGTTTCTTCAACAGCCATTTGTGCAAGGGTTCCCGCGTTTTCTATAGTAAGTTTACGTATATTTGAAATAATTTTTTCACGCTGGTCCATTGAAAGCCGCTTAACTATAGCTTGTGCTTTTTTTGCTGATTCGATTGCGTCATTCATATCTGAAAAAATACCTGGGCTTCCGTTTGTGTTTTGTTGAGGCCCCGGTGCTTGTAAATTTTTTAAAACATTGGCAACTATGCCACGAATTAATTCTTCATCCAAGAAAGTACCCCCTCAATTATTGAGCTGCCATACACCGCCAAAGCCGTATCCTCTTCAACTGTGCCGCCGCTTACCCCAATGGCGCCGATTATTGTGCCATTTACTATAAGTGGCTCGCCGCCGCCAAATATTACAACCTTGCCGTTATTTGTATGCTGGATGCCATAAAGCGGCCCGCCTGGCTGGCTTAATTCACCTAATTTTTTTGTCGGCATTTTAAAACCGGCGGACGTAAAAGTTTTGTTGAGTGCTATATCAAAGCTGCCTATATAAGAGCCGTCCATACAATGTATTGCTACAGGCCTGGCTGAAGCATCTGAAACGGCTATGGCCACTGAAACCCCCATACGCGTAGCTTCTGATTCTACTTTTTCTATTAAGGCAGCAGCAAGCTTTAAAGTCATTTTATTTCTCAAAACTTCGCGTACGGCTGAATCTATAATTTTATTTATATGGTTATCTTCAATCATAAGCAGCCGGCCAATTATAATTTCATCTGTTCGAGGACTTTTTTAGTTACAGACTCGACAATATATGAAAGGTCATCCCCTTCTTTTGGTTCTGTAGCTTTATTTCCGCAATTATGGCAGTTAAGACCTGTTTTGTTTAGGCACATATCAGCAGGGTGCTTTCCGCTTATGCCCATTTTGCGCCTTATTTCATAAAGCTTTTCTACAGTTGCTTTATCAAACTCTTTTGGCCCGCCAAGCATTTTTGATTTGTATAGCAATTCTGCATAAAATTCAACAGATTCCATTTTATAATACGCTGATAACAGGTCGCCGCCCCAAGTAAGTGCCCCATGGCTTTCTAAAAGGACAGCGTCATAATAAGGGAGGTATTTTTCTATATTGTCCGGTATCTCCATAGTTGATGGCGTACCATATTCGGCGATAGGCACACAGCCAAGGGTAATAACGGCTTCCGGCATTATAGGCTGTGTAAGCGGTATGCCTGCTATTGCGAAGCTGGTTGCGAAGGAAGGGTGGGCATGTACTACTGCGTTAACATCCGGCCTTTTTTCGTATACCCTCATGTGCATTTTTATTTCAGAAGAAGGCTTGTAGCCTTTGTTTGCTTGTATAACATTGCCTTTTGCGTCAACCTTGCAAATATACTCTGGTGTCATGAAGCCCTTAGAAACACCGGTTGGCGTACACAAAAATTCGTTGCTGCTTATTTTTACGGAGAAATTGCCGTCGTTGGCGGCAACCATGTTTCGGGCATAAATCCTTTTGCCTATTTCACACATCATTTTTTTTATTTCGTATTCGTTTTGCATTCTGGTTTTCCCCTTCTTTTATTAAGTATTTGAAATGGGGCATACTGAAAACCCCAATTTTTCGCTTAAATAATCTAATATAGCAAGCGTCGCCGCTTCAACTTCTGAAACTGAGCCTGTTATAAAAAGTGACCCGCTTTGCATGTCAGCAAAGCCGACGCGCACCCCAGAAGCTTTTATTGCGATATCCGCCATGATTATAGATGTTTCTGCCGGGCATATTGTCATTACCCCAATTGCCCCGCCTTCTGCCGGTTCAAAGCCTAATATCTCAAACAGGGATTTGTCAGGGTTTGCGATTATATGTGCTAAGGTGATCTGCCTTCCCGGCACAGATTCCTGTATTATCCTCTGCTTAAAATTATTTTCCCCATTCATAAGTTAACCACCTATCTGGCACAAAAGGCCAAATTCTTCTTCAACCAGCGTTTTAAGGCCTAACATATATTCGTTTGTTGGGGGTATGGCCCCCTCCATTTCATAGGCCCGCCCCAGCCCCTTATACTTATCCTGGCCAAGCCTATGGTAAGGCAGTAAATATATTTTTTTCACATTAGGGAGTAGGGCCGCAAATTTTGCTATCTCCATAATTTCTTCTTTGGTACTGTTAAAACCGGGTATAACCGGTACCCTGATAAAAAGGCCAAACTTATTGTTTTTTGATGACTCTGCTATTTTTCTTGCGTTCTCAAGTATCAGCTGGTTACCCATTCCGGTAAATTCTTTGTGTTTGCCCCCATCTATATGTTTAATATCCAATAAGTATTGGTCCAAATATGGAAGTATTTCTTCAATCGTTTCGAATGGGGCCCCACCCATACTCTCTATAGCCGTGGTTAAGCCCAAAGATTTTGCACCTTTAAGCAGCGCCAAAGAAAATTCGGGCTGGCAGAGGCTTTCGCCCCCGGATAATGTTAGCCCGCCGCCAGAGCGCCTGTAATAAGCCCGGTCCTTAGCAACAACTTCTATGGCCTCCCTGGCGGTTATATCCCTTCCGATAATTTCGCGGCTTCCATTAACGGACATAGTTTCAATATCAAAATTTTGCGACTCCGGGTTACAACACCATTTACAGCGGAGCATACAGCCTTTTAAAAATACAATTGTCCGGATGCCGGCCCCGTCATGTATTGAAAACCGCTGTATGTCAAATATCCGCCCCTTTGTTTCAAGATACATAAAACACCCCTAGCATAATATAAATAAACCTGGCTAATCCGGTTTAGGCTTAAAGATTATATACCTTGTTCTGTCCGGCTAATAATGTCATCCTGCAAGGGCCTGGATAAGGTTGTAAACAATGCACTGTAGCCGGCAACACGTACAATCAGATGTTTATAATTTTCCGGATGTTGCTGGGCGTCCAGCAATGTGGCCCTATCAACTACATTAAATTGCAGATGGCTGCCCTTTTGGTCAAAATATGACCGGATAAAAGCCACAAAATTATTTAGGCCTTCCTCGCCGGTTAAAGCGCTTGGATGAAATTTCATGTTAAACAAGGTACCGTTTGAAGCTATCCCGTGGTCCAGGCGGGCTACGGAATTAGCAGAGGCTGTTGGGCCGTTAACATCTTTTCCTGCAGAGGGTGAAACCCCATCTGCAATTGGTGTGCCGGCCAAGCGGCCGTCTGGCGTCGCGCCTGTTTGGGCCCCTAATGGCACATTAGCCGAAACTGGGTACAAGCCGGCTTGAAAAATACCGCCCCTAGGGTTTTTATAATGCTCCAAAGGTTTTGTGTAGGTGTAGGCGGCATCCCTTGCTAAAAAATCTACATCTGCTATATCATTCCCATACTTAGGGAGTTCATCAATCCATGTCAATAATGTTTCATATTTTTCATTTATTTCTTTTAACCCGCCTGAATTAATAATACTGGCTACGAGCCCTGAAATATTTTTTTCAGAAAACTCTTGCCCTGAATTTTTAACCGTATGGGCAACTTCAGCAATTATGGCAGGTATTGCCTGGCCGTATAAATCTTTGCCGTAATTAAGCCCTAAAGCCTGTTTAAATTCTGCCAGGGTGATTTTTTTATCCTCATATACCAATTTTTTTATTGCATACAAGGAATCCGCCACATTGGCTACCCCAAAGCCCTGAGGCCCTGAAAAGTTATAAAGGGCGCCGCCTTCTTGTACACTTTTGCCCCTTTTAATGCAATCATTAACCATAGAAGACAAGAATGGCAGCGGGCACCTATCGCAATGTGCGGTATCTATAGAGTTAATGGCATTTACTAATAACGAAATATTATAAGACATCTGGCTCTTATAAGCATTATAAAATTTTTCGAATGTATCAAATGATTCTACCCCACCGGTTTCAATGCTTATTAGCTCGCCCTTATCGGAGCCGTTAGAAAAAACTAACTCTAAAGGCCGGCACATATTAAAGAACGCAGCGTCATGCCACCCGTCAGTTTTTCCGGCTTTTTGCGGCTCAACACAGCCGATGATATTATAGGTACGGGCATCCTTAAGTGTTAAGCCCCTATTCATAAGGGACGGGATAATAACCTCGTCATTATAATAAGCTGGCAAACCAATGCCTGTCCTTGTTAGCTCAGCCGCTTTTACTAGCAGCTCATGGGGGGAGCCATTCCAAACGCGGACTGATAATGACGGCTGAGGCAAAAATACATGTATAGAGGCTTCAATACACATAAATGATAAATCATTTGTAACGTCAAGCCCATCTTCGTCTTGCCCGCCGACAATTAAATTTTGAAACAAGCTATAGCCCGCAAAACCCTCAGCACTGGCCGCATCGCGGCATTTATTAAGGTCGTTTAATTTTATCCAGATACAATCAATTAATTCTTGTGCAAACTCTTTCGTAATAGCCCCTTTATCTATGTCTGATTTGTAATAAGGGTACATATATTGGTCAAAGCGGCCTGGTGAAATTGAATGGCCGCTGGATTCTAGCTGTATAAGTTGATGGGTAAACCAAAAACATTGGCATGCCCCGTAAAAATTTGTTACACCATTAGCCAGTGAATTTTTACAAACCTCAGAAATTTTTATTAGCTCTGCTTCCCTAGGCGTGCCTTTGTAGCTACCTGCCATTTCCGCGGCTAATTCAGAATAGCGCAAAGCATAGTTAATAGCCGATTCGCAGGATATAATAACGCTTTTTAAAAAAGAATGCCTTTTGGCATAATCCATATCACCAACATTAAGTACTGCGATTTCTTTTTGGGCTTCTTCAATTATGCCGTTAAAACCTATTTCCAATATTTTTTCGTATTCTACAGTTATATGGCCAATGCCGTTATAATAATAATTTCCTGGTGTAAAAATATTATGCGCCATTGCCTTCTTTGCTTCTGGCGACATATATGCTTCTGCCAGTTCGCTGGTTGTTTTGCCCTTCCAATAGGTGTTTGCTGATTTTAAATCCAGCTTTGTTTGGCCAGAAATATAAAAAGGGTCGGCTTTCCTGTGCTCTACGGTATCAAACTCTTCCTCGAGCCATTCAAATGAATACTCGGGGTAGGTTTGGCACCCCCTAGGCGCAATGGTTGAGCTTCCGACTATCAATTCACCATCACGGATAATAATAGGTATATTAGATAAAATATGAGAGAAGGCTTCTGCCCTCCTAATTATTAAAGGCTGCCCTTCTGTCTTTTTATAAGATTCAGTGATAAGCAGCGCCCTTGCCGGTTCTATTTCCGGCATATTTTTATACAAATCTTCGGTTAGCCTAGTAACCCTTTCCGGCTTCTCAATAGAATATTTTTTTTCCATAACCCGCCTGGCTTTCTAATATAAATTAACAATATGGATACTATTTTTCGTAAAAACAACACAATACAACAACAATGATATTATTCAATATCAATTATATACTTGTTTTTGTTTGTTGTCAATTGGAACAACTTTGTATTGTGTTGTTTTTGTTGGTTTTGGTATGGAGATTTTTGGATGGGCTTGAGGTTTTATTTAAATAAAAAAAGTGCAACCTTTGGGTTATGAATGCGTATACTTATTGAACAAGGCGTATCAGAAAATTAACCGCATAACTAATATAATTTTGAAAGGGTTGAAACCTTGAAAACATTAATAATTTACGCATCAAAATATGGTGCGACAGCGGAAATAGCAAAACGTATTGGGGATAAAATAAATGGGTCTTCCCTATATGACATTAAGGGGGGCAATTGCCCGCCTTTAGATGGGTTTGATAACATAATCATTGGCAGCCCGCTTTATGTTGGCAATGTACGTAAGGAGATAAAAGAATTTATAGCTAAAAACGAAAGTATCTTAAAAGGGAAAAAATTTGCTTTATTTTTAAGCGGATGTGAACCCAATAAGGGGGCGGAGTATTTTAAAAATAATTTCCCTGAAGGGGTTTTACAGGCAGCTAAAGCTGCGGTTTTTGTTGGCGGGTTATATGACCCTAAAAAATCAGGGTTTTTAGATAAGCTTCTGCTTAAAATAGCAGCTAAGAAATCGGATTATTTTGAAAATATTGATGGCTCAAAGATTGACAAATTAGTTGAAGCAATGGGTTCGTGAGAAAAAGCCAGCAATTTTTACAGAGGTGGCAAGGTGTTTAAAATTGGCGAGTTTTCTAAATTAACACAAGTTTCGGTAAGGATGTTAAGGTATTATGATGAAATTGGGCTGGTTAAACCAGCAGCGGTAGATAATTTTACAAATTATAGGCTGTATTCAGCCAGCCAAATTACTGTATTAGGCAAGATTAAATTCTTGCGGGATTTAGGTTTTAATACAAGTGAAATTTCGGCAGCGTTAACTGAATGGGGAAGCTCAAATATTACGGGCATACTTAATAAAAAGCAAACTGAAATCCAACAAGCTATAAAAGTGGAACAGGATAAGCTTGCTAAAATAGAATTGGCAAAGAAGGATATATTGAACGGCCAAATAAATATAAACTATAATGTCTCTATAAAACCAACCCCCAGTTATAATGTGATTTCGTTAAGGAAAGTTATGCCGGATTATTTTACTGAAGGCTTGTTATGGGAAGAGCTGTCTAGCTTTGTCCATATCAATAAAATAGATGTAACGAATAATAATTTTGCCATATATCATGATTTGGATTATAGGGAAAAAGATGTAGATATTGAAATATGCGCTGAAGTATTACAAATGGGTGAAGGTAAAGGGGGGTTTGCTTACCGGGCAACCGAACCACAATTAAACATGGCATATACTATGGTATATGGCCCATTTGAAAATATTTCTGGGGCATTTTATTCGTTTGCTAATTGGCTAAGTGGGCATAGCCAATATAAAATGTCAGGGCCGAATAGGCAAATTGTACACCGTGGCCCATGGAATGAAAATAACCCTTTCAATTATTTAACTGAAATACAAATCCCCCTGGAGAAAATATAATTTATATTAAGCCCTGTATACCACGGTTTTATAGAAGGCGCTTTTTTGCTGTGGCTTAAGCCAGTTGGCATGAAGCGGGTTTCTCTGATAAGGGGGATGGGCAATATGAAAACCACTCATCAAATGGGTGGTTTTCATTGTTGACCCTCTCATTGTGGGAGGGTTTAAGATATATAATATAAAAACTAATTAGGAGGGTAACATGCAAAATTTTATTGTAAAGCCAATTGGGGTAGTTAAAAATAATGATAAGGGGGCGTTTATAGAAATTAATTCCGAATATGCCCCTGCACTTCAGGCATTAGAAGGTTTTAGCCACATTAATGTTATTTGGTGGTTTGATGATTTTGATAACAAAGAGGCAAGGGGTATTTTAGAAGTGCCACAGCCATACAAAAAATCCCCATTAGTAATGGGGGTATTTGCAACACGTTCGCCAATCCGGCCCAACCCAATTGCATTAACAGCTTCCCAGGTACTTAATATAGACTATAAAACAGGGGTTATAGAGGTTGCATATATTGATGCAAATGATGGCTCCCCGGTTTTAGATATTAAACCATATACCCCGA
Organism: Clostridiales bacterium; assembly: GCA_031285815.1. GTDB lineage: Bacteria > Bacillota > Clostridia > Lachnospirales > JAITVM01 > JAITVM01. Next base: position 25,016 of record JAITVM010000075.1, read on the forward strand.
GCGTAGATAGGATAGAAATGCCAGGCGTACCGGATTTTTGTAGCCATTGGCCGAAAAGCCTTGAGACGTCTGAAGGGTTTGATTGGGAAAATGAATTCAACTTTTAGAAATTATCTTACGGCCCGCGAAAGTAAAATTTGATTTTAGAAGCAATAGAGTTGATAAACAGCATGGCAGTAGTTTAGGTTGCGCATGCTGTTTTTCTTTTTCAAATATGGCTAAAAAGGCAAAGAATTACTAAAATATCAAAAAAAGCTTGAATATATTAGGATCTAACAGCTATAATGTTTATATATATTTCAATAGTTTCAAATAATAGTTAACAGATAGAGCGAGGCTGGTTATAATGGAAAAGTACATAAAAGCAGCTTTTGTTGGTAAGAATTATATGAGTAAGCCTTACCACTGGGTTGTTGGCAAGGGAAGTAAGCATTTAGACGGTATAAAGGTAGGGGATTTAATACTCGTTGAAAGTACAAAAATAGGCACAGATATTGAGGTGCAGGCAAAAGTTAAGGTACTAGAAATTTTTGAAAGTGATGAACCCCCATATAAAGGCAAAATAAAAAGGGTTATTAAAAAAGTTTTTAATGTTAGAAAAAAAATTGCTAAGTATAAAGGCCAATGGGAGAGTGGAAAGGGTAGCCTGCCTAAAAAAATAATCCATAAAATTAATAGCAACCAGAAAGAATTAAATTTTAATAATGTACTGAATTTTGTGAGTGAATATTATTTTTATAAAGCGCTGGTAAAAGCAGTTGATATTGAACTGCCTGATAAAGAAAATAAAGGCACTGTGATTTTTACGTTTTAAAGTTTATGCCTTGGCTAGGGGGTACTTTTTTTGGCGGGGGAATTGCTATTTGAATCACGTGGGGATTTTAGAAATTGGTTAAATATTAATTGCTTGTCCAGTGGCGGGGTTTGGCTGGTATTTGGAAAAAATGGCGGGCCAAAAACCTTAAAAGCTAGCGAGGCCCTTGAAGAAGCATTATGCTTTGGGTGGATTGATGGGCAAATGAAGGCCATTGGCGGGTTTACTTATCTAAAATACTTCTCCTTAAGGAGAAAAAATAGTAAATGGTCAGAAAAAAACAAAGCACTAGTGCAAAAGCTTGAATCCCAAGGGTTAATGACCAGCTACGGCTTTGCCAAAATAGATGAGGCAAAGAAAAATGGGCAATGGGATACCCCAAAGGAAGCCCCTATTTCAGAGGTGCAAATAGAAAGCTTAACAGGTTTGTTAAAGGGCCATGAGCCTGCGTATACAAATTTTTTAGCAATGCCCTTATCCGTAAAAAAGACATATACCAAAGCGTATTTTAGCGCTAAAACACAAGCCGGGCGCGATAGCCGTTTGAAATGGGCAATCGGCCGTTTAAATAATAATTTAAAGCCAATGTGACCATAAATATGAAAGCGGGTTACCTGATTTTTTTAAGGTACCCGCTTTTATATTTTTCAGGCTTTGTTTATCAGAAGTCGCTTACCATAGACCGCAACAATTCGGCCTGGCTTGCCAATTCTTCAGAAGCCGCTGCCGTTTGATGGCTTGAATCGGAATTCTGCTGAGTGATATTAGCGATTTGTGTAACGCCGCTCGTTATCTGATGTATGGATTCTGCCTGTTCGGAAGACGCCTGCGCTATCTCATCTATCAACTTGGAAAGGTTGTCAAAGTTTTCTACGATTTTATTAAGCGATTGGGCCGTGTTCGACGCAATAGCAGAACCGTTATCAACTTTAGCCATAGATTCCAGTATCAACTCATTTGTTTCTTGGGCTGCAATTTGTGACCGTGAAGCAAGTGTCCGGACCTCTTCGGCTACGACGGCAAAGCCTTTTCCGTGTACGCCTGCCCTCGCCGCTTCAACCGCCGCGTTAAGTGCCAGCAGGTTTGTTTGGAAGGCTATATCGTCAATCGTTTTGATAATACGCGATATATTATCAGAAGCTGATTTAATGCCATCCATTGCAAATAACATCTGTGTCATCTGTTCGTTGCCGGTAACGGCGTCCTTCTTTGCGTTTACAGATAACTCGCTGGCATTTGCGGAATTTTGTGCCGTGATTTTGGTCTTATCATTTATCACAGCTATACTTGTATTTAAATCTTCAACGGAATTAGATTGTTTAGCCGCGCCCTCAGCCAGGCTTAGGCTGCCATCTGCAATTTGCCTTGCGCCAGTTGTAACCTGGCCGCTGACCAGCTTTACGTCTGCCACAAGTTTATTTAGGTTTAATATAACACCCTCAAGGGAGGTTATATCTTGAACCAGTTCTACAAACCCGGCGCTGTTGCCATCCCTATCATGAAGCCCTGCAATATCTACTTGGAAATGCATATCGCCTTGGCTGAATTTAGTCTGCTTAAAACCGCGTTTGTAACAAGCAACCCCACACTCGTCAGTACCGCAGATATCTGCGCCCCAGTTGCTGCAGTGTTTTCCTACAACATCAGCCCTCTTTAGGTTTAGCGCATTTTCTGTTGCTTTATTTATAAATGTCCAATTCATATTTATATCCGTAACAGACATAGGCAGTGGTATTGCATCAAGTATTGATTCGTACCAATAGGCCTGTTCAGCTATGGAATCTGTCAGGGCGTTTAATTCATTTAATAAGTTTGCCCAGCCGCCTTTATATTTGCCGGAATCGGCGCGGGTATCTAGTTCGCCACGTATCGCAGCCTCTGATAGCCAGGCTACCTCGCTATTTATATCCTTGAGGTTTTTCCTCAGTTCTTCTACGGCTGTGTTCATTACTGCCTTCTTGCCCTGAAGCTGCGGAAACGGCGTATTAAAATCGCCGGCACCAAAACCTTGCATAACGGCAATAAAATCAAATACGCTACTGTTGTTTTGACGTATCAGCTCGTTAATGCTGGCAGTGATATTTTTATAGCCGCCGTTGTAGCTGCTTTCATCTATTTGATAATCCAAGTCGCCTTCGACATTTATCTTACGCGACATAAGGCCAATGTCTTCCGCAAGGTGCCTAAAAACATCCAGGACCCGTGCCATGCTCTGAGATAACTGGCCGACCTCGTCACTGGAGTCTATTGCAACTTTAATATCTAAATCGCCGGCGGTAACCAAGGCTAGTTTTGTGTTAAGCTCTTCCATTGGTTTGGTTATACGTCTAATTATCAACATTACAACCACAGTCATAACTACGATTGCAGCTGCGGAAACAACTACAGAGCTAACAGCTAGTTTGTCAAGGTTTTCGTAGAATTCAGAATGTGGTACAACAGCGTAGATTTCTTTACCGTTGTCATTGCGTGTGTTGGCGTAGTATTCAGAGCCATTCAACATGACCCATATACCGCCGCCGGCCTGCCGGGAATTACCGGGAGCAAATTCTGTACCTATTTGTGAAGCATCAGCAGAAGCTGTAACTATGCCATTTTCTACTATGAAACAGTAGCCCGAATTGCCAACCTTAGTTTCAGCAATCGTCTTCTGTATACTCATAGCCGCTTTCATAGCATCTATTATTCCAGCTTCTATCCCAACTTGCACAAGGCCGGGTGCGTCTGTCCGTGCAACACCGGTATATTGGAACATCAGGCCCGAGGCTGCATTTGCCTGTGGTTCTTGTGCCAGCTCATATGATGGGTCGTCTAGGATTTGTAAAAACGGCATAGTCTGTTCCCCGCCATTAAAATCAAAGCCATAATAACCCGGTATATTGCCCCATAGAAGCACGCCGTTCTCATCTACTACATGGACTTCCGTAACATTTAAAAGCCCGGCGAGCCTTATCATTTCTTCCTGTTCAAGCGCATCTGGGTTAAGGCGCACAATTTCGGCAAGCGCCCTAGAGAGCGAGAGGTTTTTTGCGTCAAGCTCGCCCATAACGAGGTTTATTATTTCGGTGGATAGCTGTTCGGCTGTGATTACATTACTGATTGCCGCCCCCATCTCGGCGTCAATCATTTCATTAACGGTGTTTCTGGTGATTACATAGTTTATTGTAGAAATAGCTGTGACGACAGCTGCAAGTATTATGATAACTGGCAGCAAGATTTTATTTCGCAACTTCAAAATTAGGTGCCCCCTTATTATGTTGTTAATATATTCTTGCCTGTTTATTAAATTTGAAAACAGGTTGTCAAGAATTGTTTGAATATGCCCTGTAAGCAGGCGTAATCTTGATATTATGATAATACATCGGCAATATTTATTTCTTTATAAAGGCATCCAGCACGGCTTGCTTTAGTAAGTATTGCATGCGTTTGAATGGGTTTATTGAAACAGGCAGATATGGGGCACAACTATAATGCTGAATTAGTTAACAAAATTAATGAGATGCAATCTATATTGCATTGCAATCAAATATTTGAGCAAGCCGAAAAGCCCCACTCTAAAGAGCGGGGCTTTTCGGCAAGAAAATTATACCATTATCATTTTTTAAAACAAACGTGGGCTTTGAAACCGGGCGGTGCCTATTTTGTTAATGCGGGCTTGTTCTTTGCCACGATTTTCGTTTGGAACAAAACCGCAACTAATACCGCAACTATAACCCCGGCAATAAGCCCGAAGTTATAAGGGAGCTTCAAGCCTTCCGGTGCTATAACGATATACGCTGTTACCATCAATGTCATAAAGATAGCAGGGATAAATGTAATCAAATATTGTTTCCCGTGCTTAACTAGATAACTGGAGATAGCCCAAAGTGCAATAGTCGCCAGTGTCTGGTTTGACCACGCAAAATATTGCCATATGATGTTAAAGTCTACAAAACAGAGGACGACCCCTATTGCGAACAATGGCAGTGCCAAATAAAAACGGTTGGCGATAGGCTTTTGGTCAAGTTTAATCGCGTCGGCGATAGTAAGCCTTGCGCTTCTAAAAGCAGTGTCCCCAGAAGTTATTGGGCAAGCTACGACCCCTAGGACAGCGAGTATGCCGCCGGCGGCACCGAGCAAATCCCTTGAAATAGTGTTTACAATAACGGGGGCTGAACCTGCGTCAGCTATGCCTTGCGGGGAACCGAAGTGCGCCATTGTGGCAGTTGCCCATATAAGCGCGACGATCCCTTCAAGTATCATTGCGCCATAAAATACACGGCGCCCTTCCCTTTCACTTTGTACACAGCGCGCAATCATAGGTGACTGGGTTGCATGGAAGCCTGAAATTGCCCCGCATGCGATTGTTGTGAATAGGAACGGGAATATCATTTTGCCGCTTGGGTGGACGTTTGCAAGCGAAAAGGACGGAAGCGCAAAAATTTCGCCGTTAACGAAAAGCATAATAGTTATCCCTACAGCCATAAACAAAAGGCATGCCCCAAAAAGCGGGTAAATTTTGCCGATAATAGCATCTATAGGCATAACAGTCGCCAGGATATAATAGATGATTATAATAGCCAGCACAACGATATAAATTGTTTGGTTCCCTTCTTGGATTAGGTTTTGAATGATTTGTGCGGGGCTTGTTATGAATACAACGCCGACTAATAGGAGCAGAACGATGGAAAACACCCGCATTATGTATAGAGGGGTTTTCCCCAAATATTTGCCGACTATTTCTGATATGGAGGCTCCGTCGTTGCGCAAGGATATCATGCCGGAAAAATAATCGTGGACCGCGCCTGCGAATATACATCCGAACACTATCCATAGGTAGGACCAGTAGCCCCACTGTGACCCTGCTATTGCGCCAAAGATTGGGCCGGTACCGGCGATATTAAGGAATTGGATCAGCGTTGCCCTTTTCCAACCCATGGGGACAAAATCAACGCCGTCGTTAATGCGGTTTGCGGGTGTCTGTTTGTCCTCTACGCCAAAAATTTTTTCAACAAATGCGCCGTAAACAATATAGCCTACAATAAGTGCTGCGATACTTAACAAGAAATAAATCATAATTTTTCCTCCTTTAATTTGATGGAACTATAATACCCATTATATTCACTAGATCAAAATAAACTAAAAATTCCGAGGCGCATTTTATTATAATAAATAACATTTAATGCCAACTTTCGCGCTAGTTAAGTATAACAGTATTAGCAAAATAATACAATATATTATTCAACATGTTGCTTATTTCTAAATCCAAGTTAAACTGCCGGATAATATTCGTTATTATTTTGTTGGCTGCCCCCTTCCCCCTAAAAATATTTTTATTTTGTATTTTTTTGGGCATTTTATCAACGGCTAAGGAGTTTCAAAAAAATAAAAGGGCTCATAATAATGTGGGCCCTTTTACATAACAAATTAAAATACAATTACGGGTTTTGAAAATTTTTATTTCTTCTAAATAATTTTGAAAAAAACGGCACTTTTTCAACAGAAGGCATAATCTCATTAGAAACAGTGGCCACATTTTCTTCTTTATTCTTATCGATTAACAGCATGGTCTGATGCTGCTTCTCTAACCCAAATACATTTATAAGGCTTTGAATAGTTTTTTCCTTCTCTTCTAATTGTTTGTCCTTTATTTCAAGCTGTTGCTTTAGAAGGATTAGCAATTCTACATCCGGGCCCTTATACTCCTCCTCATCTATAGCCTTTTTAACCTCGTCTTCAATATTTTTAAATGACTCTTCACTTTCTAAATTATAATAGTCAATAATAAAAATTTTGCTCTCATCAGTTAAAAAAGTAGTGCCCTCTTTTTTTATAGTTGTTAAGTTGTTTTTTTTGACTAGGTTGTAAATAGATGTTTTACTCTTTCCCAATTCATCGGATAGGTCTTTAATAGTGATCATTTTTTTCAATCCTTTTAAATATTTTTAAATACCATTAATTTATTTTAATCTATTTACCACCATATTTTCAATTGTTTTTATTATATTTTAACAATATTTATGCAATGCTTAAATTAGGTTTATTTTGCTTTTATAAATTGTACCCACAGTTTTGAAAGTTTGATTTGAATTAAACCTATAATAACTAAGTTTGAACTGAATTCAACATTATTAAATAATATTAAATTTATTTGATCTAAGATTAAACTATATTCAACTGCCCTGCCCCACTAAATATATAGAAGTTAATTGATTTTCATGCGTTTTATATTATAAATTAAAAGAAGTTGATTTCAATTAAAATATATAGCCTGTTAATAATAAGATGTTTTGCTGGATGAGAC
>JAITVM010000137.1 GCA_031285815.1 Clostridiales bacterium
GGCCTTATTAATTCCGGCATGAAGGCCCAACAAAAAATATTGGCTCAAAAATCCTCACAAATTGATGCGCGGATTGCCCTTTCTTTTATAAATATGCGGGTACGCCAAAATGATGAAAAGGGCATGGTCCATGTTAAAAAATATAGGGGCAACGATGCTATTGTATTGCAGTCACGCGGTGATTATGAATATGATACTTGGATTTATTTCATAGATGGGAAACTATTAGAGTGTGTTTTAGATGCGGGGCAGGAGCCAGGTGAATTTCAAGGCACGGAGATTGCTAATGTTTTGAGCTTTGATGTTAGCTTTAGCGGGAATAAGCGTAGCTTAGTCAGCAAGATTTCTTTTTTAAACAACGAAAAGGCGGAAGTTATGGAAAAAATCGTTACTCTGTCTTCGGTTTGAAAGCGGGGTTCTGTAATGAAGAAAGGTTTTTCGCTTGTTGAAGTAGTTATGTCGATTGCTACTTTAGCTATAATAAGTGGTTTTGTTTTAGAAATGTTTTTTGTTGGCACAACACTTAACGCTAAGGCCAGGGATTTAGACTTTGCAACAAATATTGCGGTTAACTCAATTGAATTATTTAAGTCTTGTGATTCCCTTGAGGAATACATTGGTTACTATAAAAGCTTTGAAGTGGGTAATAGTAGTGCCAAAATAAAAAAATATTATGATGAAAACTGGGAAGGGGCCACAGCAAATGGCGCCAGTTTTGCCTTAGAGGTAGTTTGTGAAGGGGCAGGCGGGAACCTGGCCGGGGAATTATATTATATACAATCTATTGTTACGGATACAAGGGATACTGACGATATAAAAACTATAGTAAATTTAAAAACAGCAAAATATTTGAAAAATATTTTTTAAAGGCGAAATATTTAAAAAATATTTTTTAATGCGTTTTTGGTTTACAGGTTATATTTTCTTATTGCGCGCTAGCCTTTAGGCGCATAAAATTTTAAGTTCTAGTTGGTGGGCAAATGAAGAAAAAGGGAGCTTCATCGGTACTAGTTGTTTTTATAATGATTATTTTTGTTACAATTGGTGCTTTTGTGATACTTTCTGCAAACGTTAATTTGAATTTTAGCAAAAAAGTTGAAGCTTGGAATAAGGACTATTATTTATTGGAAGAAGAGTCGGAGCGTTTTATTGCTGCAGTTGACTCAATGCTACTGGAAACTGAAAATGAGGCGGCCGCTTCTATGGGCAATACTGGTGCATTAAATTTTGAAAGCATATATGTTGAAATATTAAAAAAGAAGCTTAATATGCTCAAAAATATTTACCCAAGTATTGAAGCCAATGATGATTTGGAGCTGGGCATAACCTTTAACTCAAAATCGAACGAAAAAATGTTAATGGGCTTAAAGCTGAAACTTTTAATACCTAGCTTTGCCGATGGGGTATTTGTAAAACCTCAGCAGGGTGCCAGGTATTATATAGAACAGAAGAAAGAATGGCAGGAATATTCAAATTAATTAAATATGGTTTTAAAACAGCGTGTTTTTTATAGGGGGGAGGCTGTTTTATGATGGGTAGTAAAAAAACCGCTGGCATAAGCATGGTATTTATACTTTTATTTGTGCCGGAATTTTACGCGGCTGATGTAGTATACGATAAATCCAAAATAAATGACGGGGTTATCGGCGTTGAGTACAATGGCGGCTTAGAGAAGCCTATAAAGGCTACCGTCGAAAAAGGCGGGGACAGGTATACATATAGCCTTAAGAAAAATGAATTGTATTACCTGCCTCTACAAATGGGCACCGGCGAATATAAAATATCTGTTTTAGAAAATATACAAGGCACTAAATATAAATCACTTGATGCCACCATGGTCGAACTAAAACTTGAACCTACGATTAAAATGTTTACATATTCTACACCAATTACATATTTTGATACTACAATGGCATCTATAAAATCTTATGGCGAACAAATAAAATTAAAATCAGCAAGTGATAAGGTTAATATCCTATACAGTGATGTTATCAAAAATTATAAGTATGATTATGATAAGGTTAATAACTTGCCTTCTGATTATGTCCCAAATATTGACGACATGTACAATTTGAAAAAAGGGATCTGTTATGATTATGCATCACTTATGTCAGGCGTTTTGCGTAGCCAAGGCATACCTGTTAAGCTAGTTATGGGTTATGCGCCGGAGGTTAAACAATACCACTCATGGAATGAAATTTATTTGAATAATAAATGGAATGTAGTTGACACAACTTATGACGCTACAATGTTCCAAGCAGGCAAAGCTACGTCGTTTTCAAAAGATGCAAGTAAGTTTAAAATAGTTAAAGTTTATTGATATATGGCCGGTTATTTAGTATTTGGTAACCGGCCCTTTTTTTATTTATGCTAAGTGAAGCTTTTCAACTGGCTTATGCTACGGTTAAAAGCCAGTTGAAGGTATATAAGCCCTAAATACTTTTTGCTTTCCTGTCTAAAAGTAAATTAGTATAAAGGCCTGTTGCGGCGAAAAGCCCCCCTACTAAGTTTTGTGTGGAAAAGCCCCCGGAAATTAAGGAGTCTATCAAAACCCCTGAAAAAACCTGGCCCATAAATAAAAGCAGGGTAAGGTAATAGGATGATATTTTCTCTACAACTATATTGGATAGCAAGACAACATAAACCCCCAATACCCCACCAAAATAAATATAGGCATTTGAAAGCTTGGGTAAGTATATGCTGGCGTTTTCATTACCGCCCAGGAGAAAAAAAGCGGCCAATGATACTGCTAAGCCAACCAAATAATTGTAAAATGTACTTGTAATTACATTTGTATAGCTTGCGAGTTTTGCGCTTACTGTCCGGGACAAAACAACCGTAACCCCGGAAAGCAAGGATAGTATCAGGGCCATTATTTTAAATTTATCTAACATTGAAATAATCCCGCAGGCTAAAATTACTAACCCTATAATTTTCCGCTTGCTAAATGGGTACCTTGGCATCCCCATTAAGCCGTATTGGTCTATTATGAGGCTGGTAATGCTTTGCCCAAATAGCCCTAATGCCAATATCGCTGAAACGCTGATACTACCGAATGCTAAATTGTTAAACACAATGGTCAAGACGCCAATTGCGCCGCCAATATATAAATACCATTTTTGCATTTTAAGAAAAGGGTTCCCGTGTTTAAAAATCATTAATAATGTTATGAGGGCTAAACCTACAACGTGTATAATAACCGTAGACAGGTACACACCGCAATGCCCGCTGAGCCACCCATTAAAAACGACCATAGCCGAAATAAGGGCCCCTATTAATAAGGAATAAAAATAATACAAAGCTCTCGCCTCCCGGGTATATTATAAACAGGTTTTAGTATTTTGTGCAATTATATAAAAGTTCTTAATTAAGGTTAACTAAAATAAATAGGGCAAGCTTGGGCTGCCCTTTTTTTGTTGTAATAAAAACTATAGCTTGCCATATATTTATATAAACGCTTGATTAAGTAAGAGGGGCGGTAAAATGAAAAACGAATTATTATCATATTTTGGGCTTGGCCTGCATAGTATTTTGGGGGGTGTTAAAGAAAGTTTTTTTGCGGGGGTAGAAGAAATAAGGCTTAGGGTGGGCAAACCTATAATTATTTATAAAAACAACAAAGAATATTTTGTTGGTGCAGATGGCGGGGTATATACAGATATTAATTTGGGTTATAGGCCAACGGCTAAAGAGGTTAACAAGACACTGGAATTAATGTGTGGGTATTCATTGTATGCTTTTGGTGAGGAAATTAAAAATGGCTATATAACTTTACAAAGCGGCCACAGGGTTGGGATAACGGGACAAGTTATAACCGAAAATGGGGCCATTACCGGCATAAAAAATATAAATGGCTTAAACCTTCGGGTTTCCCATGAAGTGCTGGGCTGTAGCAATGAAGTAATACGGTATGTATGTGAGCCGGATCTTAAGCACTGCATGATTATATCGCCGCCCGCTTGTGGCAAAACGACTTTATTAAGGGATATAGTTAGGATAGTATCTGATGGTTACGGGGGCAGGCCTGGGCAAAAGGTCGGCGTAGTGGATGAACGTTCTGAAATAGCCGGGTGTTATATGGGCGTTGCACAGAATAATATAGGGCAACGTACAGATGTCCTGGATTCATGCCCTAAGTCTATAGGCATGAAAATGTTATTGAGGAGTATGTCGCCTAGGCTAATCGCTGTTGATGAAATAGGGAGCCGGGCGGATATTGATGCTATTGACGAGGTTACAAATGCGGGCGTGAAAATTATTTGTACTGTGCACGGCCGTGATATAGATGATTTATTAAAAAAGCCGGTATTAAATGGCTTATTAAACAAAAATTTATTTGAGCTATTTATTGTTCTGGGCTATGACAAAAAGCCAGGAAAAATAATGGGGGTTTATGGCCAGGATTACAAAAGGGCCACTTAAGCGGAAGGGGAGTTTTAATTGGTTTTAAAATTTGTTGGGTTTCTTTTAGTTTTAGCGTCCACTACATTAATTGGTATTTACTTGGGCTCAAAAGAAAGCTTCCGGGCTATGGACTTGAAGGAGTTTAAAAAAGCGCTGATTATCCTTAAGTCTGAAATAGAATATTTAAATTCGCCGCTATTGGAAGCTATGCAGAATATTTCTGTTAAAGTAGAGCCGCCAGTCAGCCAGGTTTTTATGGGCATGTCAAAAAAAATGTTTTGTTCAGAGTCAGGGGACATTTATACATTTTGGCAGGATGCGGTTTTAGGCAATACCAAAAAAACATATTTGAAAAAAGAAGATATAGGCCTAATATTAGATTTTGGCAAATGTTTAGGGCATTTGGATAAAAATTTACAGGTCAACAATATACGTTTTACTATTGAGCAGATTGAAGAGAGGGTAGCCGTACTAAATATAGAAAGTGCCAAAAGTAAAAAGATGTATAACAGTATGGGTATACTAAGCGGCCTTTTGATTTGCATAATCTTTATTTAGAAATGGGGTGTGTTTATGGAAATAGGTATTGTATTTCAAATAGCGGCAGTTGGCATACTTGTTGCTGTGCTAAACCAAGTACTGATTAGGGCTGGGCGGGAAGAGCAGGCTATGATGACAACCCTTGCGGGGTTAGTGGTAGTGCTATTTTGGGTGATCCAGCATATAAGCAGCCTTTTTACAACTGTACAGGAGCTATTTAAACTGTAGGGGGCATTGAAATGGAAATAACTCAAATAGTTGTAGTTGGCATTGTATCAGCTGTGCTTGCAATAATTATAAAGAAACAATCGCCAGAATTGGGTTTAGCCATAAGCATTATTGCTAGCATATTGATTTTTATGCTGCTTGTACCAAAACTTGAAGCTGTTTTTACTATTATAAATAATATATCATCATCACTCGACGTTAATATAACCTATATTTCTATTATTTTTAAAATAATTGGGATCGCATATATTGCAGAATTCGGGTCGCAAATCTGTAAAGATGCTGGGGAGGCTTCAATTGCAAGTAAAATTGACCTTGCGGGCAAGGCTCTTATCATGTCGATATCTGCACCAATTTTATTAGCCTTGGTCGACCTAATTGTGCACATCATACCATAGCTGTTTGATATACTGGTTGTTATCCCCAGGGTGTACAAGTTAGCCATATTGCAAGAAAGGCGTTGTGCAAATGAAAAAATTTTTAATGCTTTGTTTTGTTTTAATTATTTTTAATAATTGTGTGGTATATGCCAGCCAGGCGGAAGAGATTGAAAACCAGCTGGATTTATTTGAATTTGGGGATGTAAACGAATCAACAGGGTTAGATTTTAAAGGCTTGGTTTTAAAAGCTATTAATGGGGAATTGGACCTATCGCCCCAAAGCTTAATTAATTCGGCAGCAAAATTAATATTTGGCGAATTATATTTATATAATAGCCTGGTTAAAAACATAATTATAATCGCCATGCTATCAGCCATATTAAGGACACTGACGGATTCATTTAGCCATAAAGAGGTGGGCGAATTAGGTTTTTATATAACATATATAGTTTTGGTTATAGTTTTATTTAATTCGGTACGGGTTGGCATTAACATTATGGCAAGCCTGGTAATTGAAGTATCAGAAATTATGGAGGCGCTTATACCCCTCGTTATGAGTTTGTTAATTATGTCTGGGTATGTGTCTTCGGCTGCTGCATTTAATACAACTTTATTTTTTTCAGTTAATTTTTTTACCAGGGTAATAGAATTTTTTGTAGCCCCCGCGGTTAATTTACTGGCAATAATACAGATGGTAAACTACCTCTCCGCAAAAGATTTATTAACATCATTAGCTGACCAGGGGGCGAAGGCGCTTGGCTTTTGTTTAAAGGCAATAGGTGTTTCTTTTATTGCCATACTGTCTTTGCAGCGGGTTACAACCCCGATTATAAATAATTTATTCCTGAGGGCCGCTAAATTTTCAGTCAATGCAGTACCTGTGGTTGGCGGCGCTTTATCAGGGGCGGTTGACACAGTTGTATATTTTACAAAAGCAATGCGTTCCGGGTTCATGGCTGCCGGGGTAATAGCTGTTATAACCGTTTCGCTTGTACCGCTTATTAAAATAGCGGTGCTGGCTGTTACATATAAAATTATTGCCGCATTGCTAGAGCCGATATGCGAAGAGCGGCTAACAAAATGCATTGAGAGCGCGGGCAAGGTTATGGCCCTTGTGCTTGGGGCAGCTTTTATTGTGGCCTTAATGTTTATTTTTTATTTAATGATAGTGCTGTCACTATAAGGCTTGCCTTATGGCAGGCGCGAATACAAAGGAGGAGGGCGTATGGGGTTTTTGAGCTCATACATTAAGAACATAGCAGTATTTTTAATTTTTATAACACTGGTAGGAATAATTTCGCCATCTAATAAATATAAAAAGTATATAAACCTAACGTTGGGGTTTATATTGATTTTTGTCATCATAACGCCAATTACTGGCCTTATGAAAAATAATAATTTAAATATAAACAACCTAATGGTTAGTATGTCATATAACCCTAGTTTGGATGAGGGTGGGGTATCGCAGAATGAATTGATTATTAAAGAGCTTGAGGGTGAGCTTGAAAAACAAATGGGCCTGTTGTTAAAGGGGGATGAAAATTATACCCTGGAAAGCGCAATATTTGATATTGACAACAGTACTGAGGGCTTTGGCTCAATTAAAAAAATTGGCCTAATACTAAATGAGAAAGCCGGCACTAAAAAAAGGGGGATAATAAGGGTCGAAAAGATAGTGGTTTCAGAAACGCCTAAAGAAAACATAGGGGCTGGCGGGCAAGAAAAATTAAATGAAATAAAAAATATTGTCTCCGGCTTCTATAATTTGTCCGTGGAGAATATATATATAACGGTACAATAAGGCAATAGTTAAATTGCTGTTAAGGCAGCACTGTTTGGCATAGGTGTTTTGTGGGCCGGGTTTGCTATACACGGGCATGGTTAATGGCTAGCAGCTAAGAAGGCAGCTGAAGGGTACGAAGGAGTGGTTTTTTGGATAAACTAAGGCTTTTCTTAAAAAACACAGACGGCAAAAAATTAATGAATATCTTTTTGGCGTTGGTGGCCGGTATAATTTTTTTAATTATCAGTAATTTATTTTTTTCTGATAAAAAAAACGATATCGAGATTACAGCCGTAGATACGGCAAACCGCGTTATTGAAACGAAAAGCGATACATATGAAGAAAAGCTTGAAGGGAGGTTAGAAGATGCGCTTGCTTTGGTGGAAGGGGTTGGTAAGCTCAAAGTATTGCTAACATTATCATATAGTTCTGAGATCTTTATCTCTCAAGATATAACAACTGACGAACAGATAACAAAAGAATCGGATAATGAAGGGGGAACTAGGGAAATTAGCAGCAAAAAGGCTGACACAAGGAATATTATTATAAATGAAAACGGTTCAGAAAAGCCGCTTGTTTTAAAAGAGGCGACACCTAAAGTAGAGGGTGTTATTATTGTGGCGGAAGGGGGCGGGTCCCCTGTAGTTAAAGAATCGTTAGCTAATGCTGTCAGCTCTGTGCTTGGCATAGAAATATATAAAATCCAAGTTTTAAAAATGAAGTCATAAGGAGGCTTAACAATGCTTAATATGAAAAGGAATCAAATTATTATTACAGCTTTAGTTGTTATGATTGCGGTTGCGGGCTATTTATCATTCACAGACAGCAGGGCACTGGAAACGCCGGATAGTATTGAGTTGACTGACGGTGGCGAATTTAACCCATTAATTATGGAACCGGTAGAAGATGTAAGTATAGATGGCCTTACAAACCCTGATGTTTTGTCAGAGGATATTGGCATAGCCCTTACCCCAGAGGATGCCGAAGCTAGTTTATTGGCAGAAGAAGATGACAATACGGATTCTATTTTTGTAAATGCGCTTAACCCAGAGGGGGCATCGGATACTACAGAAGAAGTAACTGAGCTGCCGCTAGAAAGTTTTTTTGTATCCGCTAAATTAAGCCGTGAAAATGAACGCTCGAAACAAAAAACTTCTTACACTGAAATGATTAATAATAAAAATATTAGCGACGAGCAGCGTTCTGTAGTGGCGGACAGTATTTTAGAGCTGCAGGAGCGGATTGACAAAGAAAACGCTACTGAAACTATGCTTGAGGCCAAAGGCTTTAAAGAAGTATATGTCAGGATTGACGACGTAACGGTAGATGTCGTTATTAACAAAGAAAACTTATCTGATGCTGAAATAGCCCAAATTCAAGATATAGTCCATAGGAAAACAGGCATGGGCGCAGATAAAATCCGGATTTCCCAGTATAAAAAATAAAAAAATATACTAAACCCATAGTGTAAAATCAAAGCCCGGTGGACCCTGTTCGCCGGGCTTTGATTTTACGCCTGCTTTTCTAATTTTACGTAAACGTTCTCGCTGTCGGTAGATGATTTTATTATAATAGGGAACTCAAAATTATTTTTAAATTTAAAATCTATCCCGCCAAAAGAGGTAGCTGCGTCA
>JAITVM010000156.1 GCA_031285815.1 Clostridiales bacterium
ATATTTGATGAAAGCAACAACCAGCGCATAATGGTTGCTACATTTTCATCAAACATCCATAGGATCCAACAGATTGTTAATTCGGCTGTGAAGCATAAAAGAAAAATAGCCGTTATGGGCAGGAGCATGGTAAACTCCGTAAAAACAGCTTGCGAACTTGGTTATTTGGATATACCGGAACGTATTTTGATAGAAGTTAACGAAATTAAAAACTATAAGGATTCGGATATTGTTATCATTACAACAGGCAGCCAAGGGGAGCCAATGGCCGCCTTGTCACGCATGTCTACTTCTGAGCACCGCCAGGTTGAAGTAAAGCCTGGAGATAAGATTATAATTTCGGCGTCCCCTATCCCCGGGAACGAAAAAACCGTTTCGAAAGTAATTAACGAGCTCCTAAAAAAAGGCGCCGATGTAATATATGAAGGTATGTACGACATCCACGTATCTGGCCACGCCAAACGCGAAGAAATCAAGCTTATGCATGCATTAATTAAACCAAAATATTTAATGCCTATACATGGTGAATATAAACATTTGAAAACCCATAAAGACTTGGCCATATCTTTAGGGATGCCTAAGGATAATGTTTTTCTTATGGGGCTTGGGGACGTATTAGAGGTCACCGATAAAACGGCCCGGCTAAATGGCACCGTGCAAGCAGGCCAAGTGCTTGTTGATGGCCTTGGCATCGGCGATGTTGGCAATATTGTCCTACGCGACAGAAAGCATTTATCACAAGATGGTTTGATGATTGTTGTAGTTAGTTTGGAAAAAGATTCGGGTACTATTATATCCGGCCCAGATATTATTTCACGCGGCTTTGTTTATGTCAGGGAATCTGAAGACCTTATGGTCGAAGCTAAAGAGGTTGTACGTACAGCCCTCATGAAATGCGAAGAGAAGAACAATTACGAATGGTCGTATATTAAAAACCTTATAAGGGATACATTAAGGGAATTCTTATGGGAAAAAACCAAAAGGAGCCCTATGATATTACCGATCATCATGGAGGTTTAATTTATGGGCGATATTTTGTATTCAGCAAAAGATTTATCACTGAAGCTACAAAAAGAAGGGTCTTATTTAAACTATATAAACGCCAAAAATAAATTAAAGCAAAACAAACCCCTTTTCGATAAAGTCCTGGAGTTTAAAAATAACCAGATAAATGATTGCTTCCAAGAAGATTTTTCATTCAACCGGGAAAATTATATGGCTAAGCTTTATTCTGATTTAATGCTAATAGACGATTCCCGTGATTTTTTAAATTATGAAGGTGAATTTTTAAAAATATATTCTGAAGCAATCGAAGCCATATCTGAAGATTTGGATATTGAATTATATGGGCTGGATTAATCCAGCTTAAAGCGGCAGCCACATAATGGCGGCCGTTTTTTTGATTGCCTTTAAAAATTTTACCAATAGGCCTAAAATTTTTCATATGCGCCAAGCTGCCATTTTATTTTTTTCTATTATTAAATATAGCAAACCCGTTTACCATACCCCCAAACAATTTATTCTGAATTGCCCATATTGAATGGGCAAGTGTGTTTTTTTTGTAACGCACACTAAGGACATACACGAATATGATAATAGCAGGCCGAAATAAAAGCAGGCCCGCGGGCTTGGTTACAGGTTCCGCGCACTACAATAATAATTTTAATAAAGGAGGGTATTCATATGGAAATGCCAACTATTAATAGAGAAACAAATGCGCTTATGGCCGCAGCAAGTGAACCCGCAAAAATTAGTGTACCATCCGCACTGGCCAGTTCAGCAGTTACTGCCAAAGTTGATTTGCGTGATGTTATTAACGTACCTTCCGTCACCATTAGCTCACGGACCCTTGGCCCTAACATAATAGAGGCCGCTATAGCATCGGCGTTAACAATAGCACGTTCTCAGGTAGGGCCGGAATATATTGTCTTGTTCGAAATGGGGGATTATCGCCCCGGTGAACTTTGGGGCGCCTTTAGCGTCCGGAACATTCCCCAGAACAACTATTCCTTCGTAGCGGACCCTCAACGGTCAAGGTATATTGTAGTAAAGACAGATTCTTCTGCAGATAAGGAGCTTGCAAAAATTAATGTACTAAATATAGCGTGCCCGTCAAGGGATTCTTCATCACTTTCTGACTCTAAAAAATCTAGCTTCATGATAGAAGAGGCGCTGTCAATAGCACGTTCCCAAGTAGCGCCACTGTATACAGTCACTTTCCAAACAAAGGACTATTTGCCTGATAAGCTTTGGGGCGCCTTTACAGTTACAAGCCTACTGAACCCAACTGATACTGCAGCAGATGCTAACGGCTGGGTAAGGTATATTGAACTAATTTCTGCAGATACGGAGCTTAAGAAAATCGACATACTCTCTATAACAGTTAGCGCATCGGTCCCTGAATATGGCATAATGAACGCCGCTATTGAAGCATCAGTAATGAAAGCGCTCTCCCAGGTAGACCCGAAATATACTGTCGCGTTCAAGAAACAAGATTATCTGCCCGGCAAGCTTTGGGGGGGATTTTTGGTTATGAACAAAATAAATCTAATCGATGTAGCAATGGATGCTAACGGCTGGGTAAGGTATATTGAACTAAAGTCAGATTCTTCCGCAGCTAAGGAGCTTGCAAAAATCAACATTCTATCCTTAGCGATCCCTTCAATGTTTTTTTCATTGCTTACTGACACCCTCATAATTGATTTAGCTATAGCATATGCACTGGAGGCAGCACGTAGGCAGGTATCGCCAAGCTATAAAGTTACTTTCGAAAAAAAGGATTATTTGCCACGTAAGCTTTGGGGTGCCTTCACTGTCACAAGCTCAATCGACCCAAACGATACCGCAAAAGATGCTAACGGCTGGGTAAGGTATATTGAGCTAAATAATCAGTAGGGCAGCCACTATGCTGGTATATTAACATTAATTTCAAACCGGATATAATATACAGCTAAATAATTAGTTTTAAACAAGGGCGCGGGGTTTGGGAACAGGCCCAGCGCCCGCTTTAATAAGCCCTTGAACCTTACTTGCTAGTTATGTTATAATTTCCAATAACATCCTATGGCGTAAATATAAAATATTAAAGGGGGGCATTCTAATGCCTATAAAAAATAAGTTTGTAAACAAGCTACACATATTTTTAACCCATCATAGAAAACCTAAACAAGCACATCTTACTAACCTATTAGCGCTTCTAATTATTTTTGCTTCAATTTCTATCAGTACAACTAAACTACAAGCCGCCCAGCCCACTCAAGAAACTGCCGCACCTACTGCATCAACTATACTTGTTAATGAAGCCGACATTTCTTTTGAGGCCTACAACATAAACAACTATAACTATTTTAAACTCCGTGACATAGCATTCGCCTTAAACGGCTCAGAAAAGCAATTTGAGGTGCTTTGGGACGGTGCCGCCGATACAATTAGGCTTACAAGCGGCAAACCATACGGACCCACCGGTGGCGAATTGGGGCCAAAAGGCGGCGGAAATAAGCCAGCATACCCTACTATCCATAAAATCTTCATCGATAATGTGGAAGCTAGTTTCACAGCCTATAATATTGATGGCAATAACTATTTCAAACTCCGTGACATAGGCCAGGCATTAAATTTTGGTATAGGCTGGGATAGCACCCTAAACACAATTATTATTGATACTACAAAAGGCTATACAATTTTATGGCCCCCTATTGTGGACGAAGGCATCCAGCTGCCAACATCCATGCCAGTTTATATAACACCAAACCCATTGTACAATGACAGTACCGGTGCACCTAATGATTTAACCGGCAGCATGTTGGCACAAGCAAAAAATAATATGCTTGCTTTGCTCGGGCTTATGTATGGCGGCCCGGATGAGGCTTCATATGAAACTGATACCTCCGGCTGGGAAGCCGCCGGGTATATTTCCCTAAATATTGGCGAGGAGTCAATAACAGCCACCGAGTCTTCTGTTTCTGTCCTTAGCCGTTCTGCTGATGCAGTCCAGAAAGCACGCACAGGGGATATACTAGAAATTGAAACAGTTAATTCTTTTTTGAGCCTTCTAGGGATCAGTAACCCCCAAGTTATCGCCAGGCCCTATGAAGGCCCAGCAAAATATACCATTATAGAAAGCAATGCTGACCCTGCTAGTATTTTATATAACTATAAATTCAATGGCGTGAATGTAAATTTTGTCTCAATTTCCAGGGGCCGTGAACCCAATGACGAATTTGTAATTATTTCTATCCCATATTTTCAAAAACCTGAAAAATTTGGCGATTATCCAATCACCGTATCATATAGTGAAGCAGTTTCGTCATTAATGTCCGCATATGATAGCCTGCTTGGATATAGGTTGCCTGAAGAGCTTGCCCCAATGTTCGGGCATGTGGAACTATGTTATAGCGAAGGGGTTGAATACATGCACAGCTTTGATGGTACTAAGGCCAGCGGCGATATACGCCCAGAATACACGTACCCATGTTATAGGTTTTATTTAAATGAGGGCCAAATATTTTATATACCGGCAATCAGCCTAAACCAGCTGCCTGAAAAATAAAATACCGCAATAAAAACAAAAACGCAGCTATTACCCTGTGCTAAAGGCAATGGCTGCGTTTTGTTAAAATATTAATCAGTTAGTATATCATCTTCAATAATTTCTATGCTGCCATTATTTTTTACATTGGCAACTACTTTATGAAAATTAGAGGCCCTTTTATAACCGTATTCCGTTTCGGCTTGCCAGCTATCCACCACGGCGGCATAAATTTTTTCGCCTTCATGGTAGCTTGTTAAAACATTTAAACCATAAGAAATATTTTTAGCCATGGGTTCAGGGCTATAGTAGCGTAACAACTGGCTATCCGCCATCAATGAATCAGAAAAAGATCCAACTTCATTAATTTCCCCAGATTTATATCTAAGCCGCTCCATAAATGCGCCATGTAACATTTCATTATCAGAAATGCTAAGTTCGCCATCCGAAGCCACACATTTTTCTAAATCGACCTCAATCTCCAGTGTTTCTAATTTAAAAGATAAACTATTTATCTTTAGGGACATTTTGCCACCAGCAAATTCTGAAATACCCCCCACATCAAAAACTACATCTGTACCTATATCCGCAGAAAACACTTCACCCTGGGATTTAATCTCTTTGCCATCTGGCGATTCAAATACAAGCTCTATGTCCGGTATAATTTCGATATGCCCTAAATCATTTTCTAAAGATGATTTGCCGAATATAGCATTATTTTCAGCATGCATAACTAAAACGTACCTATCCCCTTGCCTACCCATACGTTCTAAAATAATATCATAATTGCCTACCGTATATTTTTGCTGGCTTTCCTCATTGTTTAAAAAAAGGCCGCTGGGGTCTATCTCTTTACCATATTCAAAGCTCCTAAAAATATTATTAAATTTAATATATACTTTAGAATTTAAATTTTTGACCGGCTCAAAATCCATCCTGCCTATCGATAACCCATCATCCCCGTATATAAATTGAATAGGTTTTTCCCTCTGCCCCAAAAGCCTGGCAACATTTTCATGCATCTCCGCCACTTCTGTCTGGCTATCCTCAATATATAAAATATTTTCCGGATTTTTATATTTAAAGCTAAAATATATTGTTGAGCCCGAACCAGAAAAAACAGCTTTATCTAAAGTTCCAGAGAAACCGGCACCGGGCGGGAACAGGTTTTGTTTTTCATTACTGAATAAAACCGAGCTACTATCCCCGCCGCCCTCTAAAGTAAAAGATATGCTATTGCTTTCGCCGTTTACAATATCCTTCACTATAAAATCAAATTTTTTAGCATCGTCTTTAAGCGGCGAAAACCTCATATATTTTACGTTAGCGCTGTTTAGAAACGAAATATCCGGCATGTATGCATTATTGCCTTCGTCTAGAATATGCATATCATACCTCGATATGTCTATTTCATTGCTAAAATAAATTACAGTCGCCATCTTGTCCAGCAGTATGCTTTTAACATCTATTATCTGCCCAGAAACCGGAAATACCTTATTTAAATAAATATAATTTGCATTATTTGATGTGCTTTTGGGTTTTGAAATTGCAATATTTCCCGTATTGTCTTTGAAATTCCTGCTTACAATAATTATTGCTGACATAACCCCAATAATTAAAAATACTAAAACACCAGACATTATATAATATTTATTCAGCCGGAACTTTTTCTTTTCTAAAGGCGCCCCTGTAACAGTAGCTATATCCTCCGGCATACTTGTTTCCAGCAAATCTTCTTCCGGAGTAGGCGTACTTTCATCAAAGCCCTCCGGCCCACTGCCGCCTTTTGCCATAATTTCTTCAATTTCGCTTAAAATGCCATCGCCTGAATCTTTATTTTGAAATTCAGGGTCATATATAGACACGTTATCAATAAATTCAAGGCCATCGTTAAAGACATCGGTGTCCAGGCCGTGCAAATTCTTTTCTAATTCTGAAGGCAATCCGGTAGCCTCAAAGCCCCCGTTTTTATCCTCCGAATAAGATTTTTTTAAAAGGTCATCTAAATCATCGCCCATCAATTCACCCCTTGTTATGTTAAAAGCCCTTTCACACCCTATAATTATTAATCGGAGTTTGCCGGCAATAATTAAACGCCAAAAAGTTTTTGCCCATAAAAAAAGCAGTGTACGCTTATAACACCGCCCAATTTTATTATTGAATCTAAGGATTGAAATATTGGTATATTAATAGTATAATCCAAAAAGCAATTAAATTTGCCCTTCCGCAATCTTTGCGCTACATTCAGAACAACTGCCGTAAAAAAACACTTGTTCATACTCTACATTAAAGTTTTCTATATGCGAAACCTCTTCCTTCAAAGCTTCAAACGATGGCAAAGCCGGCAGGTCATACACTTCATTGCAGGACCTGCATATTAAATGTATATGGAAATCACACCTGGCGTCATAGCGGAAGCTGCTTTCGCCAACATTTAATTCTTGGACAAGGTTAACCTTTTTAAGCGAATCCAGTGTTTTGTAAACAGTCGCCAAGCTCATTGATGGGTGCGTTTCAGATAATTCTTTATAGACCCCCTCAGCGGTAGGGTGGGTTGTGGTATTGTATAAAAACTTATAGATAGCAAGCCTTTGAGGAGTTAATTTTAATTTTTTTTCTTTTAGCCTCTCTGATATAACATGCATAATTATCCCTCCTTGCTTAACCTTTGGTCAAATAGCTATTTTATGATATTTATTTTTATTTAATAGTAATACAATTTTTATAATGAGTCAATGAGGTTATTAAATTTATCACAAACAATATAAAAGCAAATTTTTTTAATAAAGGGGCCACTCATGAATATTGTTTTATTAGAACCCGAAATACCATTAAATACAGGTAATATTGGCAGGACCTGCGTTGCAGCAAATACCAGGCTCCACCTAATTGAGCCACTGGGCTTTCTAGTTGACGACAAGTCTATAAAACGTTCCGGCCTGGATTATTGGGACGACCTAGACGTTTCTATTTATAAAAATTATCAAAGCTTCCTCGAGCTGAACAATTACCCCAAAATAATAATGGCGACCACAAAAGCAAAAAAAGCGTATCCTGAAATAGAATACCCTAAGGGCGGCTACATTTTATTTGGAAAAGAGAGCAAGGGGATACCCGAAAGCCTATTAGCCACTAATTACGATAACTGTGTTAGGATACCAATGTTTAATGAATACAGGTCATTAAACTTATCTAACTCTGTCGCCATAATTTTATATGAAGCCTTGCGCCAGCAAAATTTTGAAGGGCTCGAGCTTTTTGGCAGCCTCCACAATAACAACACATAACCTAAGCCAATGCGGCTTAGGTTATATTTCGCCTGCCGGTTTTATATATGTATCCTCATACTCACTCGTCGTCACAGGCCTTGAATAATAGTACCCTTGTATATAATCGCACCCACATGTTTTTAATAGCTCATACTGGTGCTCTGTTTCAACGCCCTCACACAACACAATAATACCCAGCTCTTTAGTCAAATTTACAATATTTTTTATTATTTTCCGGCTTTTTTCATCATACTCCTTAAGAAAACCCCGGTCTATTTTTAAGACATCAATAGGTAAATGTTTTAAAGCATTAAGGGATGAAAACCCTGACCCAAAGTCATCCATATCTACTAAAAAGCCATAACTGCGCATAGTTTTGATAATAGTCAAAATATTGTCAAAATTATTTTCTAAAGCGGACTCTGTCACTTCAATTTCTATATATTCAAATGGGAACGAATACTTTTCTATAAGCATTTTAACCCTATCTAAATAAGCTGGCGACATAATCGTTACTTTCGATTGGTTTACTGAAATAGGCAATATTTTTTTGTTCAAATCAAAGTTTTTTTGCTGCATATTTAATGCGGACTCTAATACAAAAAAATCCAATTCCACTATGAAACCATTTTCCTCGAAAATATGGATAAACTGGTCCGGGGGGGTAAACCCTAGTTTTTTTGAATCCCACCTTACAAGCGCTTCGCCGCCACTACAAAGCCCTGTATATAAATTACATTTGGGTTGGATATATAGGATAAATTCCCCATTCTTCAGCGCGTTATACATATTCTCTTCAATGACTTTCTTATGCTCTATTTCTTTTTGGAGCAGCGGGTCATAGACTATCTTCTCATAAAACCTGGATTGTTTTTTTGCAAGCCTAAGCGCACTCATTGCTTGGTCATAAACATAACGCGAGGATTGGCTGTCGTCATTTATTGGGTAAACACCAAATTTAAAAAATACCTGGCTCTTATAACTGCAGCCTAAGTCCTTTTCTATAGATGTATAGAATGAATCCCTAATTCTATCAAAATCGCTCTCAGACTCTTTAACAACAAAAGCAAAAGTATCGCCATACGCCCTAATGGCATTCCCAAAATTTTCTTTAAGGGTATCAGCTATAGAGATTAGTAGGCTATCCCCTTTCATAATCCCAAAAACATCGTTAAAATTTTTGAAAGACACAACATCTAAACAAACGAAAAAATAACTTTCATTGCTATCCTTCTTAATACTTTTGTACCAGCTATCCAAAGCTGATATATTGTTGAGGCCAGTAAGCGAATCTATCA
The DNA here is from genome assembly GCA_031285815.1 of Clostridiales bacterium. Taxonomy (GTDB): domain Bacteria; phylum Bacillota; class Clostridia; order Lachnospirales; family JAITVM01; genus JAITVM01. Next base: position 9,096 of record JAITVM010000156.1, read on the forward strand.
TAGCCGTATCAGTAATAATCATTTTGTTCCTGCGTGTAGCCACTAGGTCATATATAAAAGTTAGCACAAACGATATTAAAGATAACAGGAACATCGAAAACGAAATAATTTTTAAATCCTTTATATATGGGCTTGTATTTGAACTGGGCTTTATCAATAGCTGTATATCAAAACTATTATCAGGCAAAATAATTTCCAACATATTGCCCTGGCTCAAATCGGTATAAATATCATTCGCATTTTTTAAAGCGTATACCGGCTGCCCGGCAGATTTATCATACAAATAATAGCTTATGCCACCATAATATTGCCCGGCATAATTATTTGGTAATTCTACTTTATCCATCAGCAGCGAAACATATTCTTCTAAGCCCATTACGTCTAATATATATTGCCCATTGCTATGGGGTGCAACAAAAATTACTTGGTTGTTGTCTATACCCACTGCGTATCCATTAAGCTCAATTTCTGATTTTATGCTATCATTTAAATTAAATTTTTCTATACCCCCATTAAGGGTATTGCCATATTCATCTAAAATTACATACCCGGCCCCTTTTCTATCAATATAATTTATGCCCAAGCTTAAATAATGAGAAGCCTCCCTCATCTCGGAAATTTTTAAGGCCTTATTTTTCCCCATCGTTTCTTGGGCCGATTGTATAAATGAATGTAACGGGCCAAATTCGTAAAAGTTATTTGATATTTTGTTAACCGCATTCACATAGAGCAAATACGAACAAAATAACATTATTGTAAATAATATATAAACAGCTTTTTTGCATCTTGTCATCCGGTTAACACTTCCTTTACTATCATATTATTAAATAATATAGCAAATCTGTTTGGCATGGATAGGCAGAAGCCATATAATTAGGCCCAACACTATTCGCAATAACAGAAAGAAGATTTTTATATTAATTTTTAATTGTCTTTTGGAGTTAGATGTAGAAAAGTCATTTGTTAGTATGTGCCAAATAATCACCATTTTACTTGATTTGATATATTTATTTCGGTAAATATTTATTTAAACTTTAATAAAAAATCTTTATTGGTTCAGCTTTAATAAATTTAAATAAATATTTTTGGCCCCATCTAGATTATGGCAAAAAAACAGCGCAGTGGATAAAGCTGGCTAAGCCCTTCCCCTACGCATTTATTTTATTTTACCATTGGCTCTATGCTAATAAGCTTGGCATGGACTACATAACGGGTGTCTTCTTCTTGGTTAGTACAGGTTGAGAGGGTCAATATCTTGTCATCGGTAGTAACCTCCATATCGTCTACATAAAATGACCTTGACCTAATCTCCCTAATAAAAGCCTCTTTTTCTTCCGCAGAATTAAAATTGGTTTCTAAATAGTTAAACGAAATATCCGTACTATAAAAAGAAAAAATCTCCCAAAGGGTATTATCATAAAGTGTAACTAAATTTATATACTTATGTGTGTCCAAATAATGCTCGCCTTCTAGGTTATAATTACGGATATCATGAAATTTTGAGCCGTCTTTCATATTATGCCCATATAATATTGTGTTGTCTGAAAGGTACATCACGCTGTTATCATTATCCATGAACACGGAACCAGCTACATTAGGCTCTTTATCCAACCCATGAGTCAGATAAAATTCAAGGTCGTCACCTTTGGCTACCAGGTCATTTATCCTAGTACCATCAATTTTTAGAAGCCCTACAATATCATCATTATTATATTGGCTTATGGATGGGGCAAATTCCGGCGAAGCTTTTCGGGGCCCGTCATTTTGAGCGGCTATTTCTGTTGCGCTTGGTTCTTCTTCCTTTGGTATAAATTCAGGCTTTTCCGGGTCGAAAACCGGCAACTGGCCACCGGCTGGGTCCAGCTCAATATCTTTTATAATAGCGTCGGCACCCTTAACAACATTTTTATCCCGCCAAAGTGAAATATAATAATTGGACAATTCATACATAAGAAGAGCGATCGCTATTGAAAAAATACCAATTAAAACGTTGATATAAGCTATACTTTTTTTGGTCTTTTGGTATTTTTTACGGTAGTATTTCTTTTGGGCTTCTTCTTTAAAGCTATCTAGGTCAAAATTATCCTCTATATATTTTTTATTCCTAGTTCTAAAATTTTGCATAGGATTAGATAACCCCCCTTACATAATTATATAGTATATTCATTCACTTTAAATATCAAGCGGTTTAATATTATATTTTGTGATATATTTCTTAATGAAAATATAAAATTTATTCTATATCGGTAGTTTATTAGGTTTTAATTACAGTGCCACCCCGCTAAATATTTGCTTATCAAGCTACCCATAGCCTGAAAAATTGGCACCCCAAAGATAAAAATGCTAACTGGGCATATTGAATTCCATAGAAAAAAACAGTATAATACTATAGGATCAAATTATGGTCAGCAGTGTAAAAATTTTATTGTTAAGGTGGATTTTATGAAATTAATCAAGTTTTTAGGATTTCTTTCTGGGTCAATATTAAGCGTATTAATATTTGCTGTTACAATGGCCTTAATCTATAGATATACAACCCTTGCCTTCAATAGTACAAAATCTTATTATGATAGGGAAGATATACCCGAAATGAACATTACCGTTGTTGTTGATGAAGGTGCCGGGGTTAGTGATGTAGCAAGGGAACTAAGGCGCAAAGGGCTAATCGAAAATGAGCTGCTCTTCCAGCTCGATACCTATTTATCGGGCGATTCCGATATAAAATTTTTAGCTGGCGAATATACCTTAAGGGCTAATATGGATGCTGACGAAATACGTGACAGCCTAGAAATGCCAGCCAATATGGAAAATACAGATATATCTGTCATGATTAGCGAGGGCCTGACAATTAAAGAAATCGGCTCTATTTTAGAAACAAATGGCATTACAACTCAAGAAGGCTTTATATCTGCCTGTGCTACAGAAAAATTTAATTACGGTTTTTTAAACGAGCTGGGTGTGCGTGAAAATTACCTCGAAGGTTACCTTTTCCCGGATACATACTTTTTCACAAAAAATATGGAGCCCCGTTTAATAATCGACAAAATGCTGAACCAATTTAACGAGATATATTCTGATGAATATATTGTACGCACAAATGAACTCAATTTGACTACAGATGATATTATAAAAATCGCTTCAATCTTAGAAAAAGAAACTAGGCAGGTTAGTGAGCGCCCAATTATTTCTTCTATTATCCATAACAGGTTAAATTCCGGCATGAAATTACAATTGCCTTCAACTATTTTACACGTTGTAGAAAAAGAAAGGGCCCTGCTGGAAGACTCTGATTTTTCAATAGATTCCCCATATAATACTTTTTTGTATGGCGGCCTGCCGTCAGCACCTATCTCAAACCCTGGCAAGGATTGTATCGAAGCGGCACTGCACCCCAGCAATACAGATTATTTATATTTTCTGCTTAAAGATGAGGAAACCGGTGAGCATTTCTTTACAAATAGCCCTGATGAGTTCGAAAATGCAAAAATAGATTTTAACCAGAGGTTTTGACGATGGAAATAATAAATAAACAATTAGACAGCTATTTAAATAAATTTTATAGCCTAGAGCCTGGCCTATTGGGTGAAATCCAAAAAAAAGCCCTTGAATGCAATATACCAATTATACCAAAAGATACGGCCATGTTCCTTACAACCTTGCTTAGTGTAAAAAAACCAAAACATATTTTAGAAATAGGTACGGCCGTGGGGTTTTCAGCCGCACTTTTTTCAAGATATTTAGAATATGGCGGCCAGATAACTACTATAGAAAAAAACCAAGCTATGATAGAATCGGCAAAGCATACCTTTGAAGCATTAGGGCTAAATGACAAAATAACTATTTTAGAAGGCGACGCCATTGACATGCTGGATAATATAACAGGCCCATTTGATGTAATTTTTATGGACGCAGCTAAGGGCCAATATATTAATATCCTAGATAAATGCCTAAAGCTACTAAAAACCGGCGGTATACTAATTGCTGACGATGTTTTGCAGGAAGGCAAGGTCGCACTGGAGGTAAATGAAATAAAAAGGCGCAACCGCACAATTAGGCGCCGCTTAGAATTATTTTTAAAAGAAATTAATTCAAAAGATTTTTTAAGGACAAGCATAATCCCTATTGGCGGAGGCCTTTCACTTTCCTACAAAATTTTTTAAAGGGGCATTTTTGATGAATAATATAAAAAAACCTGAATTGCTAGCCCCGGCAGGCGATTTAGAAAAACTAAAATTCGCTATATCTTATGGTGCTGATGCTGTGTACGCTGGCGCACAAAATTATGGGCTTCGGGAAAAAAGTAAAAATTTTAGCCTATACGAATTAAGCGAAGGGGTTAAATTTGCACACGGTAATGGTAAAAAAATATATATCACAGCAAATATTTATGCTCACAATCAAGATTTGATAGGTATGGAAGATTTTTTCTACCAGATGGAAAATTTAAATGTAGACGCAGTAATCATCTCTGACCCAGGGGTTTTTTCAGTAGCTAAGCGGGTTTTAAAAAATACAGGGGTCCATATAAGTACCCAGGCAAATAATACAAATTATGAAACTGCCCTGTTTTGGCAATCCTTAGGTGCTTCTAGGATTGTAATGGCAAGGGAATTGTCACTGGATGAAATAACAGAAATAAAATCCAAAACCAAAATTGAATTAGAAGCCTTTGTACATGGCGCAATGTGCATTTCTTACTCTGGCCGGTGCCTGCTTAGTAGTTATTTAACGGGCCGCGACCCTAATAAAGGCAACTGTGCACAAGCCTGCCGGTGGGGGTACCATTTAGTTGAAGAGGCACGCCCCAATGAATATATGCCTATTTATGAAGACAGCCGCGGCACCTATATACTTAACTCAAAAGACCTATGTATGGTTGGGCACATCCCTGAGCTTGTAAAATCAGGCATATGCTCGTTTAAAATAGAAGGCCGCATGAAATCCTTGTACTATGCCGCAACAACAATCAAGGCCTACCGTCGGGCAATTGATGATTTTTTTGAATCCCCAGAGTTATACAATGCAAATAAAAACTATTATATCGAAGAAGTTCAAAAAAACAGCCACAGAAAGTTTACTACCGGGTTTTATTTTAACGGGGAAGGTAACGGGGCCCAAATCTACGATACGAATTCTTATGTAAGGACGCATGATTTTGTGGGTATAGTTTTAAGCTATGATAAAGAAACAAAAACCGCAACAATCGAACAAAGGAATAAAATTATTGTTGGCCAGACACTAGAGGCCCTTAAACATCATGGCAATAATTTTATATTCAAACCCGTGGCTATTTGGGATGAAGATGGGAATGTAATAACCGAAGCCCCACATGCACAGCAAATTATAAAAATGGAAACACCAGAACCTGTTGAACCGTTTGACATCTTACGCATAGAATTATAAAAATAATATCGGTTTGGCCGGTATTTTTTTTATATTTAAACCCATAATAGAATATATGGTTGCTAGATTTTTTGTTTATGGGGTTTCAGGCTGGTGTATGGAGATAATTTGGACAGGGCTAGTCTCTTTTTACAAAAAAGATTATTCCTTAGAATCTAAAACTTCTATATATATGTTTTTTATCTACGGCCTTGCTGTTTTTTTTGAACCAATTTATAAAGTTTTCAGCCATTTTCCGGCCGCTTTGAGAGGAGGCTTATATTGTTTTATAATATTTGGTATAGAATTTTTGGTCGGGAGCGCTATGAAAACAATAAAAATTTGCCCCTGGGACTATAGCGGGGCTAAATATAATATCAAAGGGGTAATAAGGTTAGACTATGCACCGCTTTGGCTATTTGCAGGCTTGTATTTCGAGTTTGTATACCTTTTTTTATCTAAATAACAGCAAGTCAAACTGGAATTGCTATATGTATGTAAAATTAACCTAGGTTTAATGTAACTTACCCTAGGTTAATTTTTTTGTTGATAAATATGATATAATTATTATACAGTATTATTTTTTTGAGGTTGCCTTATTATAAATATGTTTGGAGTGAAATCATTGAATATTATGGTAGTCGATGCACAAGGGGGCGGCCTAGGCAGGGCCATCATTGACAAACTAAAAAAATCCGAGTTGAAAATCAACATCCTAGCGGTAGGCACTAACTCGGCCGCGACAATGTCAATGCTCAAATCTGTACCGGATGATGCGGCAACAGGTGAAAATGCCATTATTTATAATGCCCAATTTGCTGATTATATTATTGGCGGGCTTGGCATCATTTCAGCAAATTCTATGCATGGTGAAATATCCCCAGCTATTGCGGCGGCTATTTCTTCAAGCAATGCCGTCAAGCTTCTTATCCCAACAAATAAATGCAATATTTTTTTAGTTGGCGTAAAAGAAAATAGCCTTGGGGAAAAAATTGACGAAGCAGTTTTAAAAATCCACCAGGGCTTAACCGGCAAGCCTTAAATAACATTCCAATTATACTCCTTAATGATAAGTTTTTATTTTTAATATGAAAGGGGGCCCTCATGGACTTAAAGGGGTTTTTTTATGAAAACCCATCTGTAGCCCTTGGGTTTTCAGGAGGGGTAGATTCATCTTACCTGTTATATGCCGCTTTACAAAATAGGGCTGATGTTAACGCGTACTTTGTAAAAACCCGCTTCCAGCCAGAATTTGAATTAAATGACGCCTATAAAATTACCCAACAGCAAGGCGTAAATTTAACCGTAATAGAGGCTGATGTTTTTAATTGCCCAGGTATTATTGAAAACCCTGAAAACCGCTGCTATTTGTGCAAAAAATTTATATTTAGTACATTAAAGCAAAAGGCGCTCCAAGATGGATATGATTTACTTATTGACGGTACAAACGCTTCTGATGATTATGATTCCCGCCCCGGGATGAAAGCGTTAAAAGAATTATCTGTGCGCTCGCCATTACGGGAGGCAGGCCTAACTAAACAGGAAATCCGGCACTTATCAAAAGAAGCAGGGCTATTCACATGGGGCAAGCCTGCCTATGCTTGCCTAGCTACGCGTATACCGGTTGGCATGGCTATTACAAAAGAATTATTACATAAAATCGAATTATCAGAAAACGCCCTCTCCTCAATGGGCTTTACTGATTTTAGGGTTAGGGTTATAGAAAATTTTGCAAAGCTGCAGCTTCAGCCGGAACAATTGCTTTTAGCTATAAATAACAGGGAAAAAATTATTAATGGGCTCAAGCCATATTTTGATAGTATTCTGGTCGATTTGGCTGGGCGGTAAAAGAGGTGCCAATTTGAAAAAGGATGAAATTTTAAATATATTAAACCAAGTAAAAAATAATTTGGTTTCACCTGAAGAAGCATTATTAAAGATTCGCCAGGAGCCATTTGAAGACTTAGGCTATGCAAAATTAGACCACCACCGCGAACTACGCCAGGGGGTTGCCGAAGTTATTTATGGGGCGGGCAAAACCAATGAACAGATACAAGGTATAGTCAGTGCAATGTTAGCCAAAAAACAAAATACAATCCTAATAACCAGGTTAGCTTCTGGTTCTGCTTCTTATTTAAGCAAATATTTTAATATTAAATACAATGAACTTGCCCGTATCGGAATAGTAGGTGAAATACCAGCCCCAGATGGGGCCGGGAAAATTGTTATCGCAACAGGCGGCACAAGCGACATGCCTGTTGCTGAAGAAGCCGCCCTTACTGCCGAGGCACTTGGGAATACTGTCGTTAGGCTTTACGATGTCGGGGTCGCCGGGCTGCACCGTTTACTCTCACATATCGAAGATATAATGGAAGCCAGGGTTATTATAGCCGCCGCGGGGATGGAAGGCGCCCTTGCCAGTGTTATCGGGGGGCTGGCTGATTGCCCAGTCATTGGTGTGCCAACAAGTGTTGGTTATGGTGCATCGTTTAATGGCCTTTCATCACTTTTATCAATGTTAAATTCATGTGCCAGCGGCGTTTGTGTCGTAAATATAGATAATGGTTTCGGTGCCGGGTACTTAGCCAGCATGATTAACCATATTTAAGGCCCTACCCTGCATCTAAAGCTCTTGCCGCCCTTAAAAATAAACAAAATATTTTTTTAAAGCCAGTTTAAACTGGCTTTTTTTATTTGTTTAATTACCAGCTATCCATATATAGCCTACCCCAGAATATTTTTATATCCAAACCTTGCTATAAGATGTCGAATAAATTCATTTTAATTATAATATTATCATAACAACTAGCCGATATTTATTATGGATATTTGTGGTATAAAACAAGATACAAGTGGTATTTAAAGTTATCAAAAACCACACTTTTAGCCGCAGTAGAAAATAAGCCACATTGTGTTAACCCCAAATTTTGTGGCATTCTATGCGGACACAGCTAGCTACCGTTTTGTAAATTAGTCTAATGGCGAAAGCCCAAAGCACAGGAGGAAGAAGAATGAAGAAAATATTTAATGACATGAAAATCCAAAAAAAATTAGTTGCCGGTTTTTCATTCATAATCTTATTAACCGCTATTTTAGTAACCGCCAGCATATTCTCGCTAATCAATATGGACAAAGATTATACTAACATGATTAACTACATAATTAAAAGCACAGATATTTCACAAAACATTGGCTGGGAGTATTCTAAATTGAGGAGGTACTTACTCGGGATGGCATATTTTGCGGATAACGCCGCAGACTATGAGAGCCAATATAATGGGTTCAATACTTCCCTCAATAATATAAACCAACATTTTGATAATTTAATAGCCCTAATGAAAGAAGACGCTGATATAAATGGCAAAGATATCGAACAAAATTTAAAGTCAGCCACCAGCCTGCAAAAAAAAATAACTATCGATTACGCCTCTTACGCGAAAGAAGTTGATTCCTCTGTTAAAATGGGCACAACATTTGAGTTGCGGGATATTATAAATAGGACAGCGGGCTCTGGCGATATTATCAATTTAGAGCTTGAAAGTTTTATAAATAGCATGATTACAGAATCCGACAGCATATCCGATGCAGTTACAGTAGACTCAATAAAAACCATTACTATTTTAACTATTGTTACCGTTATATCAATAGCTGTTTTTATAGTTTATGCATTTGTAATTGGGCACATCATAAAGGCCCCTATAGAAAAATTGTCTTCAGCCGCCAGAAAGGTTGCCTCGGGTGATTTAAGCGTACCGATAAAGTCCGGCTCAAAAGATGAAATCGGGGAATTATCCAATATGTTTGCCAGCGTCATAGATATTTTTAAAATGCTTGTAGACAACATAAACAAATCACATTCCAAATTAATGGACGGGGAAATTGAAATAAGCATAGAAGAATCGATATTTCCAGGCGACTATAAAACAGCCGCTTACGCAGTTAATAATATTGCATCGTATTTACTTGATAAGATACAAAACTCTGTCAATTGTATAGAACAATATGGGAAAGGCAACTTCGATATTTCCGTTGAAAGGTCTAAAGGGCCGCAATCTGTACTCCATGAGGCATTTGATGTTTTACAGGGTAAACTAAAATCTGTAGACAAAGAAATAAATGTATTAATTTCGCAAGCAGTAGCCGGCAATTTAAATATTAGGATAAATAGTGAAAGCTATGAAGGTGAATGGAGGACTATAGCCAATGGCCTTAACGAATTAGTCGGGGCAGTAGACATCCCTATAACAGAAGTTTCAGAGGCCTTAAACCAAATGGCGGCCGCTAACTTTAATGTAAGCATAACCGGTGATTATAAAGGCAAGTTCAACGAAATGAAAACTGCTGTCAACAACACAATCTGGAACACTGCAGAATATATCAACGACATAAGGGAACTATTGGTTAAAATGTCCCACCAGGACCTTAACCTAGAAATTACTAAGGAATATAAAGGCGACTATAAAATTATAAAAGATGCCCTCTCTCAAATAATAGATACATTTAATACCTTGGTTAAAGAATTTAAAGATTCTGCAGATAGGGTAGCATCCGGCGCCTTACAAATTTCTGAATCCAGCATGGCATTAGCCCAAGGCGCAACACAGCAAGCAAGCTCTGTGGAAGAATTAAACGCTACAATAAATTCTATTGCCGACCAGACCTCTAAAAATGCAGAAAACTCAGAAAAGGCAAACCTTCTTTCTATTGAGGCAAAAGATAAAGGCTTAACCAGCAAAAAGGAAATGGAATCAATGCTTAATTCTATGGCAGGCATAGAGGAAGCCTCAATTAATATATCAAAAATAATAAAAGTTATTGACGATATAGCCTTCCAGACAAACCTTTTAGCCTTAAATGCAGCCGTAGAAGCTGCCCGGGCCGGCCAATATGGCAAAGGCTTCGCGGTTGTAGCCGAAGAAGTCCGCAACCTTGCAAGCAAGAGCCAGCAGGCCGCCTCTGAAACTACAGATTTAATTAACAGGACAGTCGGCATAGTCTCTGATGGCACTAAAATAGCAAACAGTACTTCAGCCTCTTTAAATAGCATACTTGAACAAATAGGTGAAATAGCTGATATTATAAACGATGTCTCCTCTGCCTCTAAAGAGCAGGCTATGGCAATCAGCCAAATTAATGATGGCATAACACAAATAGCAAGCGTTACCCAAGCTAATAGCGCTACCTCAGAAGAATCTGCTTCTTCCTCGCAGGAGCTTTCGAGCCAAGCTGACCTTTTTAAAAATACTTTAGATAAATTTAACCTCAAAAGGGATACAAGGTATCAAGCTAACTAGTTAAACTGCAAAAGCCCGGCCTTAATTAGCCATAAAATTAAATAGGCTTAATGGCCGGGCTAAATTTATTGTAAATTGAAATTACCCTAGCGCTACATCCAAAACCATCATTACAACAAAACCAGACATAACACCTAATGTCCCTGTATTAGAGTGCTCGCCAAGATGGGCTTCAGGTATTAACTCTTCAACTACAACATATAGCATGGCGCCTGCCGCAAACGACAAAAGCCATGGCATAAACGATTCGATCCCGCCAGCCACCAGCACCACCAAAATCCCAAATACCAGTTCAGCCAGCCCAGATATGCTGCCAAATAAAAAAGCCTTTGTGGGGGTCAAGCCTTCTTGCCGCAATGGTAGGGAAACAGCAGCGCCTTCGGGAAAGTTTTGTATGCCAATCCCTATACACAGGGCCATCGCAGACGTAAACAGCGCAGGGTCATTGCCATGCTGTGCCGCAAGTGCAAATGACAGGCCCACAGCCATGCCTTCAGGAATATTATGCAAAGCCACTGCCAAAACAAGCATAGTAGTCCTTTTCCATGTAGATGAAAGGCCTTCCGCTTGCCCCGCATTAGGGTGTAAATGTGGCAAAATTGAATCCAAAAGCATCAAAGCCCCAACCCCCAGCATAAAGCCAACCGCCGCAGTAGCCCAAGGGTTGCCGCCATTATTTTCAACTTCTTCAATTGCCGGTATAAGCAAGCTCCATACAGATGCAGCAACCATAACCCCAGCAGCAAACCCCAGCAACATTTTTTGTATACCTAAACTGTTTTTCTTATTGAATAAAAATACAAGGGCTGAACCTGCGGCTGTCATCAAAAATGTAAAACCCGTCCCGGCGGCCGCCCATAAAACTGCTTCTTTCATGCATCACCCTCCTTTATAAATAAACTTATATTAAATAAAAATAAGCTATTTTGCATTAGTATGCCTCTTCAAGAATGAAACTATTTCTACGGCAGTAGGCGGGCACCCTTTAACATAGTCATCGTGTAGCTTTGTGCAATTGCCACACCCTAACGCGCCAGGTTTATTTTTAAACCCTTGGCCGATATTAACCTTTCCGTTAAACCCGCTTACTTTATTTAGCGCATGTATCAAAGATGAATAACATGCAGAGCAGGCCTCATCCTCAACGATATGCTTTGACAGCTTCTTTACCAATTGGGTATCTGCTTTAATTTCGTGTGGCTTCTTATCTTTATTAAGCTCAATTAATTCAGTATTTTCCCCATACACTTCACCAATACCTAAAGAACTTGCTATCCTAAGGTATTCAATATCATTTAGTTGGTAACCAATAAGGCCGGCACAATATGAGTCAACCATAAGCGGGTCCTGCCCCGCTATTACCATATTCATCGTAACCGGTGTACCACCTTCTTCAAAAGTTAAGTCACCACAAATCCCGTCAACAACACAAAAATGGGTTTTTACCGTTGCCCCCAAATATGCTATAGGGTTATGAAGCCCTAATGAATGGAATTTGCGTTTTTCTTTATCCGATATACAGCCCTTTAAATTCTTCAGGTTACAAGTAAAAAGCGTTTGGCAATGGGCCTTCAATACAGGGGCATTTATTAAAAAGTCTGTATCAAGGGCTTTTTCAAATATCTCAAAGGTGTAGCCGCCCGCTTTAATTTTTCGGATTTTATCATCCTTCAAATCATATAGCTTAACCCCATAAACCTCGCTAAGCCTATTGTAGCCACAAACCTCATAAGCCTGTTTTGTATC
>JAITVM010000055.1 GCA_031285815.1 Clostridiales bacterium
TCCCTTTTTGAACTGCTATCATCTTCTTTGGGTTTAGACAACCGGCTCACCTTCTTTCAGGAATAGTATATGCCAATTTAAAAAAATATAGCCAAAAAACCTCAAAATATTTTTGCCAGCTATTATAGGCCCACTATAGCATGCCAGTAACCCCCAGTTACAAAACGGGTAAGCAAAGCCGAAAAAATAATTATATAGTTATTTAAGTTTGACTTATACATATTATAATGGACAAGCCGAGAGGGCTTTAAAGAAGGTGTGCTGCCTAACAAACATAAAAATTACTTCCGGTTATGCATGTAATGGCTTTGTAATCTTTTTTATAACGCGTTACGATAAAATGATTGAGTATATATGCCTATGTGGCGTTTGTGCAATTTCATAAAGTAAAAGTGCAAAATGTGCTTTTGACTATATTTTGATATTTTCATTTGGGGGGAGAAAATATTATGAAAGGGATAAGTAAAACGAAACTAGTGTTAATCATTATTGCTTTCATAATCACAGCTAATATATTCCCGTATGTTGTGCGGAAAACGTTGGCCGCGGGTGCATCAGATGTGATTACTGAAATCAAGCTAGTTAAAACAAATGATGACAAAACTTATGCCGCGGTTAACGAAGGCGAGTTAATGAACCAAAGGAATAAATACTATGTACAGTTGGATTGGGAAGGTAACGCTGTTATACCTAATGAGGAGTACACTGTTAAAGCAACCGGTTTATTATTTGAAGATTCGGCGGATGAGTATGATATCTTCCTAACGGACAAAGATAATAAGCCACTTGGTTATCCAGCCATAGGCACAATATATGTTTTAGGCAATGAAATAAAAATACAGTTTAACGAGAACATAGCGTCTGAAGAAATAAGTAGCTTAGGGCCGCTTAGCGGTGATTTTTTGGTAAGGGCATCGGTGGATATAAATAATTTTCAACTGCAAGAAAATTTTACTGTTGGGTTTTATTTAAATAATGAAGAGATGTCTAAGCTAAATTTGCGGCATGAAATGATTGTGACGGATTTTAGCTCCATGTTTAGAAACGCAACTAAGGATGCAAGCTTTGAAAAAACTTTGGTTGATATGATACCGGGCGAAACTTTTGAAGTCAAGGTAAATATAGTACCACAAAAAGGCTATACAATCGAAAAATTCAATATTTATTATATTTTTAACGATTACTCATTAGATTTTTTTGAGGGGACAAATGCGGATGGCGCAGGTATTGGAAGGATAGACCCATCTTTAAATGGTGAAACCATAACTGATTATGAGTTTATCAGAAACCCTGCAGGCAAAAACGGCGAAAGGCGCCCAGAAGGCATGAAAGAAGACCTAGCGGCGCAATTAGATGTTGAGTCTGAATGGGGGTTCCTCCCTAACTCTATGCCGGAGTTGTCTGAAGCAGGGGATTTCAATTATTTCTTTTCAATAAATGGGGAATATACTGGCAACAATTTTATGAATTATGATTATAAGATCAAGACCCAGCTTGACCCGATATATAAAGTTGAAAAATATGATGAGATAATTATAAATGCACCAACAGAAGCTGAAGTAGAATTAACTGATGTAATAGTTAAATATATTGGCTATAATGAAAACGGGGAAGCATTTGAAGGGTTATTGCCGGATAAGGTATATAACGATGTCCCTGTTAACAGCACTGACTATTTTAATTATGTAGTACCTACCAGGGACTCTGATACAATTCATGATAGGGGCTATTATGTTGCTAGGATTGACAACTTAAAAACACTTTCGCCTAATAAAGGTGAAAATATTATTTATGTACATTGTTTTATGTGTTGTACTGAAGGCTACGCCGATGTTGTTGTTAAGTTCTTGAGGGAAGGCACCAATGTAGCTGTTTTAAATGACAAGTATTTTAAAAATATCAGTATTAATACTCAAGAATTTTATAATTATCAAGTAGAAGAAGCTGATAGGGAAGCTTTGGATGACCTAGGTTACAAGGTTACGAGGGTTATTTCGGCACCAAAGCCTTTAAAGGCAAACGCTATTAACTATGTTTATGTTTATGTAGATTTAGAAGGCGGCGGGCCTACAACAACACCTACATCGTCAACTACGCCTACGACTAAAACTACAGGCACTACAACAGGGACAGCGGGCACAACAACGCCTACAAATTCTGGGGGCGGGTCGACACCAACAACTTCAAGGAGGCCAAGCACCTCTAGGACGCCTTCTACAAGGACAACGACCAGAAGGACAACTAGGACACCATCGACGAGGTCGAATGATTCATCTACCTCCCGTTCGCCTGGCACAATGACAGCAACATATGAAACAACAAGGAGGACAACTTCTACAACGGCAACAAAGACAACTACAAATACTGCAACATGGAGTACAACCCCTATAAGTTCGTATCCGCCAATAACTTCACAACCGCCGGATACAGCTACGGATAGCTGGGTACCGGAAACAGATATACCATCTGATTCTGTACCATGGGATAACCCTTCGCCTGGCGACGACACACCACCGCCTACTAACGGTGGGGACCCACAGCCAAGCACCAGGGGCCCTGAGGACAACCCTCAGACCTTTGACAACAAGGTTGCACCAATGTTTTTAATATTAATTTTGGCTGCGGTATTAATTGTTGCTGATAAATTAAAAATCTTTTCAAGATAAATATATAATGCATTAAATTATAAACGCCGTTTGTTATAAACGGCGTTTATAATAATTTTTTTCTTGGCTTAATTAAAGCCAAGCTGTTTTGCAGTTTAGGGGGGTTTGCATGGACAAAGACAAACTAGGGGCTAAACAAATAGCGGTAATAGTTGTTGCATCCATGATATTAGTGAATATAATAGTTTTCTCGTTGCTTTCGATATTTTCATCATTTGGCGGCAGCCAAGAAGGCCAAGTGCAGGGTGTTTATGAGGAAGTAGTTAAGGATGCTAAGGTAGAAGTAGTTGACAGCTTGTTTAATAATTCGAAAGCTATGGATAAAGTTACAAGGTATAAGCTTAGTATCTTAGGCTATGACGCAACTAATTACCCAAAAGTAGAATTTAGGTTCAGCATAACAAATATGCGTGGGGAAATAGTGGATTGGGCAGAAAGGCAACATATATTTATTGTAGAAAGGGGCCTGCCTTATTTAACCGACACGCTTACTTATGCAGGCGGGGGCGAATATACAATAACATATACCAGCCTTGATTTAGAGGAGCCTGATAATATGATAACCAAAATAATTATGGATGATGGCAAATATTTAGGGGATGCACAAACTTTCTATACAGTTGAGGATATGAATTATAGCTACAGCTTTGATTATGATAATTTTATACTCCCCTTTAGTTCGGTTATGCCGCTAACTATGGAAGATATAGAAAACGCCAAGCCAAACCCAATCAGCCTTATTAAAGCTGAGATTTATGCAAGGCATGGTATGGTATTGGAAAGCCGTGAACAAAAAAATTATTTTGAAAGCAAGCCTTGGTATTATAAAAGCCGGGTATTTACAGGCGGTTACTACCAGCTTAATGATATAGAACGGGAAAATATTGATTTTTTATCGGAATTGGAAGGCAATGGTTTAGCTTCCGCCGAAAATTCTACGCGGTAAGCTATCAAAGGGGGGTTCCGGTTTGTATCTAAATAAAATCTACACAAAAAAACACGGTTATATTTAGGCCGTGTTTTTTTGTGTAGAGGGGGGTTAGCCCCTAATTATTTCTATTGCCTTATTAAGCGCATCCCCAATTTTAGATTTATCTTTGCCGCCGGCTTGGGCAAAAGCTGGCTTCCCGCCACCAGAGCCGCCAACGATAGGGGCAATGGCTTTGATAATATTGCCGGCGTGGATATTTTGTTTTACAGCCCCGTCTGAAGCCATAACGACAAGGTTTACTTTTTCATTTTTAAAGCTTGCCAGTATAATGGCCGAGTTTGGCAATTTACTTTTCAGCTGGTCCCCAAAAGCTTTTAACGAATTTATATCCATATCATTTAATTCTTTGGCTATTACATTTAAATCGTTAATTGTAAGCTTACTTTCAACAATTTCATCAATAGAATTAGCCATCAGCTTAGAATTAAATGAATCTATTTGTTTCTGCAAAGCTTTTGTGTTGGTAATTAATTGCTCAATTTTATTGGCCACATTTTCTTGGTTTGTTTTCAAAAGCCCGGCAATAGAATCCATTTTACCGTTTAGGCCTTTATAGAATAAATATGCATTCTGGCCGGTTATTGCCTCAATTCTGCGGACGCCGGCAGAAATCCCGGTTTCACTTAAAATTTTAAACGAGAAGATTTGCGAGCTGTTTTTTAAATGGGTACCGCCACAGAGCTCGGTGCTAAAATTGCCGATTTCTACAACACGGACAACTGAGCCGTATTTCTCACCAAACAGGGCTTCTGCGCCCATTTTTTTAGCTTCGTTTATATCTTTTTCAAATACTTGTATATCAAGGCAGTTAAGGATTTGTTGGTTAACTATGTCTTCTATTTTAATAATATCCTGGCTGGATACCGGCTCAAAATGCGTAAAATCAAACCGGAGCCTTTCCCTTGAAACCATTGAGCCCGCTTGTTGTACATGGTTGCCTAGGACAGTCTTTAGGGCCTTATGAAGGATATGTGTGGCTGAGTGGTTCCTGGCTGTGTTTAACCTTGCATCCCTATCGGGCTCTAAGGTACATTTATCATTAATATTAATACTGCCTTCGGTTACAACACCGATATGCGCTATTTTATTGCCGCCTACTTTAATTGTATCAGATACAGAAATTGTAGCGCCGGGGGTTTTTATAAGGCCAATGTCGCCTTTTTGCCCACCGCTTTCTGCGTAGAATACTGTTTTGTCAAATATTATGGATATCTGGTCGCCGGCATTTGCACTAGAAACAATATCGTCGCCTTTAACAATATAATAAATCTGTGCGCCACTCAAAACCATAGAGCTATACCCTACGAAAACACTCTTAAGGTTAACATCTAAATTATTATAAATTGTGTCGTCAGCACCCATATATGTTGTTTCTTCTGCTGAGGAGCTGGCGAGCTTTCTTTGCTTTTCCATTTCGGCATTAAATGCAGGTTCGTCCAGCCCAAGGTTTTCTTCAATAAAGATTTCTTTCATAAGCTCAAGAGGGAACCCATAGGTATCATATAATTTAAATGCGTCTTGCCCCGATATTATATTTGTTGTTTTTTCATGGGCGTCTGCAACTAATTTTTTGATTAAAACAAGGCCTTTTTCCAAGGTGTCGAAAAATCTTTGCTCTTCAACCGATAGTACTTTTAAAATATATTCTTTTTTCTCTTCAAGCTCAGGGTATGCAGTTTTAGATACATTAATAACAGCTTCGCAAACCTGGCTCAAAAAACCGGAATTAATATTTAAAAGCTTGCCATGGCGGGCGGCGCGGCGCAATAAACGCCTAAATACATACCCGCGCCCAACATTGGATGGAAGTACGCCATCGGCGGCCATAAATGTTACGGAACGCACGTGGTCGGTTATTACCCTAATGGATATATCTTGTTTAGGGTTTTCATTATAATTGCAGCCAGCTATTTCGCATACTTTGTTGCGGATAGCCTTCATTGTGTCAACATCAAAAAAAGACTCTGCCCCCTGCATAATTATGGCCATGCGCTCAAGCCCCATGCCTGTATCTATATTCGGGTGCTGCAGGTTTTTATATGAGCCGTCTTCCTCTTTACTAAACTGGGTAAACACAAGGTTCCAAAATTCCATGTAACGGTCGCAGTCGCAACCCATTTCACAGCTTGGCTTCCCGCAGCCAAAACCCTCGCCGCGGTCGAAATAAATTTCGGAGCATGGCCCGCATGGCCCCAAGCCCACTTCCCAGAAATTATCTTCTTTACCCATGCGTACAATCCGGCCTTCGGGCAAACCAACTTTTTTGTGCCAAATATCATATGCCTCGTCGTCGTCAAGGTAGACAGATACGTATAGCCTATCTATTGGCAGTTTCATAACTTCGGTCACAAATTCCCAAGACCAGGGGATAATTTCTTCTTTAAAATAATCGCCAAAGGAAAAATTCCCAAGCATTTCAAAAAAAGTGCCATGCCGTGCGGTAACGCCAACATTGTCTATATCACCGGTACGTATACACTTTTGGCATGTGACAACACGTTTGCTTGGCGGCGCCTCCTGGCCGGTAAAGTAAGGTTTCAGTGGTGCCATGCCAGAATTTATTAGAAGTAATGATTTATCATTATTTGGTATTAAAGAAGATGAAGCAAGCCGGAGATGCTGCTTCGATTCAAAAAATTGCAAAAATTTTTCGCGGATATCGTTAAGCCCCAATTTCTCCATAAGAACCTCCAATAGTTGTATTTCCTGAATTATAACATATAACCGTAATTTTTCAAGATTCAGATTTATATCAATTTAAAAATTAATAATAATATCTTGAACATCTGGTGTATCTGTATTAAAATTATTTAGTATGTTTTCAAACTAAATTTAGGTGATAGTATGATGATATCTGTTTTAACAATCACATTATATGTACCCTGGGCCCATTCGCTAAAAGAGAAGCGCATGGTTTTAAAAAGCCTCACTACTAAAATAAGGGGCAAATTTAATGTGTCTGTAGCCGAAACCGGGAGCCAGGATGCCCACCAGTCGATAGTTATAACCATAGCGGCGGTTGCGGCTAATAATGCGCAAAGCGATAGCATAATTGATAATGTTATTAACTTTGTGGAAACGGCAACCGATGCCCAAATAACCCAGATAGAACGTGATACAAGGTAGCCGGTTATTATGGGTTTATTTTTGGCATTTTATAATGATGGGGGAATGGTTAATGAATAAAAATGTTATGGGGCATTTAACCGCAATAATAACGATAGTAATCTGGGGGGTTACTTTTATCTGCACAAAGCTTTTGCTGGAACATTTAAACCCATTTTCAATTATGTTTTATAGATTTTTATTGGCATATATAATCCTCTTAGTAGCATACCCGAAACGCCAAAAAACTTTTGTGCTTAAAGAAGAGCTGAAGTTTTTACTGGCAGGGTTTTCTGGGGTTACACTGTACCTTTTATTAGAGAATACGGCGATATCATTTTCAACGGCATCAAATGTTGGGTTAATAGTATCATCTGGGCCAATGTTTACGGCGGTTGCATTTTCGTTGTTTTATAAAGCCGAGAAAATAGGGAAGCCTTTTTTTATCGGGTTTGTTATTGCGTTTGCTGGGATTTTTCTTGTTATGTTTAGCGGGCAGGGGAATGTCTCATTTAACCCAATTGGCGATATTTTAGCGTTACTGGCGGCAATGAGCTGGGGGGCATACTCTTTGTTTTACAGGAAAGCCGCTGATTTTAATACAGACATAATTTTAATTACGCGTAAGACTTTTTTTTATGGGCTATTAACAATGCTGCCTTTGACCCCATTTTTTGATTTATCCGCTGATTTTAGCGTTTTTACAGACGCATCAGTTTTATTCAACTTTTTTTTCTTAGGCGCCTTAGCTTCATCTATGTGCTATGTTTCATGGTCATATGCCTGTAATGTATTGGGTAGCGTAAAAACCTCTGCATATATTTATTTAATCCCGTTTATATCATTGCTGGCCTCGGCAATAGTTTTAGGTGAAAAAATTACATTCATAAAATTGGCGGGGTGCGTACTTATTTTGGCGGGGGTTTATATTTCTTCAACTAAGAAGCAGGCCCAAAACAAAACAACAATAGAAACAGCTTAGTGCAACATAAAATTAAAAAACCACATTAGCTTAAACGCTTTAATGTGGTTTTATTTCATCTGGGATGAAAATACCTATGGCTGGCTAATGGTTTAAAAGCATCCTGTCGTTAACCATATCTTCGCCGCTAACCTGTTCAAACATGCCCAAGAGGTCTGTAACAGTTAAATCTTTTTTACGGGGTTCGGCTATATCCAAAATACATTTGCCTTCGTGCATCATAGCAATCCGGTTGCCGACCCTTAGCGCGTCTTTCATATTATGTGTTACCATAAGGGCGGTAAGTTTATTTTCTTCAACTAATTTTATAGTGACCTCCAAAACTTTTTTTGCAGTTTTTGGGTCTAATGCAGCGGTATGTTCATCAAGCAATAATATATCAGGGTTATGAAAAGTAGCCATAACTAATGTTAAGGCCTGCCTTTGGCCGCCGGATAAATTTCCGGCTTTATATTTTAAGCGGCCTTCTAACCCAAGGCCTAATTCTTTAAGCCTATGTGCGAATAAATCCCGTTCTTTGTTGGAGATGCCCCAATTCAAACCCCGGCGGTTGCCACGCCTATAAGCCATGGCTAAATTTTCTTCTATAGTCATATTGCTTGCGGTACCCATACGCGGGTCTTGAAATACGCGCCCTATATAGGCGGCACGCTTATGTTCAGTAAGTTTTGTCACATCTATATTATTTATGGAAATGCTACCCGAATCAACAGGGAAAACGCCGGCTATAGCATTTAGCAAAGTTGATTTCCCAGCACCGTTGCCGCCGATTACTGTTATAAAATCATTTTTTTCTACAGTTAGGCTAACGTTTTGTATTGCTATTTTTTCGTTAACAGTACCTTGGTCAAAAATTTTCACTAAATTTAAAACTTTTAGCATTATTGCGCCCCCCCGTTTTTATAAACAAATTTATGAAAGAACAGGGTTATTTTTTGAAATGCGATAAACCTGCGGAGGTACCTGAGCAAAAGTTTTTGGATAACGGGCACAGCCAAAACTACGGCCAGCAGTACAGAAGACATTAACCTTAAGTCTGAAGTTGGGAAACCTTCTTGCAGTATAAACGCAATAATCATCCTATATAAAATAGAGCCGCAGACCACAGAAATTAAGGATAGCAAAATCGACCTTTTTTTAAATATGAGTTCGAAAATAAAACAAAATAAAACCTCACCGATAATAACCGAAGAAAGGCCTATTACAATAGTGCCGACACCAAAAGTAACATCGCCATACCCATCGTATTGGCCGACTAAGGCAGAGCCCAATGCGATTATGCCATTGCCTATTACAAGCCCTAAAATTACCATGCTATCAGTATCGACACCCAATGCGCGGATCATTTTTTTATTATTTCCGGTGGCGCGCAAAGCATAGCCTATTTCTGTGTTAAAGAAAAGCCATAAGCAGAATATTACGATAAAAACAACGATAAGCCCAATTATGCAGCTCGTTGGCTGTTTGTCTAAATTAAGGTGCTGCTGCAAATTGTTTATTATAGAAATTGCCTCTAATTCACCTTTCTTTACCATAGCCTGGTTAGAGCGGCCCAAGATCCTTAAATTAACTGAATATAGGCCGGTCATGGTGAGTATGCCGGAGATAAGTGCAGGTATTTTGAATTTCGTATGCAAAAAACCTGTTACGACGCCGGCCAATATCCCGGCAAAGATAGCAACAATGGTAGCCACTAAAGGGTCCCCCAGGATAGAAAAAGGGCTGCCCGCGGCGAACTGCCTTGTTACTAAATGCGCAACAACCGTAGTGCCAAGGGAAAAACAGCCTTCTGCTGTTAAATCAGCAATATCAAGTACTTTATAAGTAACATAAACCCCAATAGCCATTATCGACCAAAGCAAACCTTGCGCCAAAGCGCCTATTATAAAGCCCATAAAACTACCGCCTAAACTAAAATTTTATTAATTATAGTAAATCCTAATATAATATATAGCCCAAAAGTTAATCTTTTGGGCTTTTAATATGATTACTCAATAATAGCTGC
>JAITVM010000242.1 GCA_031285815.1 Clostridiales bacterium
TTATTTCGGCACCATATAGCATAGAAAGCAGAATTGTTTCTATAACATCATCAAAATGGTGGCCTAAAGCTATCTTGTTGCAACCCAGCTCTTTTGCTTTACTGTATAAATGGCCCCTTCTCATCCGTGCACAAAGGTAACAAGGGGGGCCGCCTATTTCTGAAACTATATCAAAAATATTAGTATCAAAAAATTTGGCTTCAATATTCAATTTTTTGCAATTATCTTCGATCAAAGCCCGGTTATTTATATTATACCCTGGGTCCATTATAATGAATTCAAGCCCGAAATTGCATTTCTTATGCCTTTGCAGCTCTTGCAGGCATTTGGCCATTAAAATCGAATCCTTGCCCCCTGATATACATGCTGCTACCCTATCCCCTTCGTTTATAAGGGTATATTCCCGGACTGATTTTGTAAATTTGGACCAAATATTTTTTTTGAATTTTTTCGTTATTGATTTTTCTACATTTTTGTTAGTATCCATAGCAACCTTTCAAATCGTTTTTATTATAATGCGTTATGTTATCATGCTGTGACGGCAATCATTTATTTTATAGGTGATGATTCTAGCAGGGGCTGGGCGTGTGCATTACTAATTTTTTATAATGCTTATTTTTTTTTAAAAATTAGACGATTAAATATTTGATATATTATAATTTAACATACCACGCAGGGTTTATGCTACTGTTATGTTTAAATTTGCCGTTATTGGATTTTTAGCATATTAATAGTATCAGCTTTGTAGTGGCAAATGGGAGGATTTTTTTATGAAAGCTTTAGGGGATATAGATAGCGGGAGGCCAAATTTAGGCGGGAATATGCCTGTTTTTGTGTATAGGCTTTTTGAACTTTCAGTGGCGGACATTTTAGAAAAAAATTTTGGCAAGGATAAAACTGATGAAATTATTAGGTCTGCAGGGTTTCAATCCGGAATTGAGTATGCGAAGAATTATTTAGATTTGACGCTAAGCTTTAATGATTTTGTTGAGCTCATTCAAAAACAGCTGGTAGAGCATAAGATAGGTATTTTGAGGGTAGAATATGTTAATTTAGAAAAGGGCGAGATTATTTTAACAGTTTATGAAGACCTTGACTGTAGCGGGCTGCCTGTTTATGACGAGACGGTATGTGTTTATGATGAAGGGTTTTTATCAGGGATCCTGCAAACATATACAGGGAAACCATTTAAAGTTAGGGAGATTGACTGCTGGGCTACTGGCGATAGGGCTTGTAGGTTTGTAGCTAAAACTGTTTAGGTTTATTTGCTTAAGGGGCCGGTGGGCCGGGCATATAAATTGAAGGGTTTTTACGTCATATATTTTATTTATGGATAGTTATGAATTTAGCCTAAATTCAATAGATTATTTGTGCCACTTTTCTATTGAATTTATGGCTCAAAAAATTTATTTTGGAATGATTATAAATGTACCCTAATATATTTGTGACAATAAATGTTATGTGATAGGAAGGGGGGGGAGAGATGCCTGATAGAAGTGAGGATGCAATGGTTCTTATTTCTAAAAAAGAATTGGTTTATATAAGCAAATTAGTTGAAAACCTAAAAACGGCCAAGCCTATGGATTATCTCTTGGCCGACCCTGTTGAAATTAAAAATAGTTATTTGCAGGATGTTCAAAAAAATATCCTCATTTTGAATGAATATACGAAAGAATTGAGCGCCTATTCCTTAGCGATCGCCCATGGTGATTTGGATGTAGAGTTTCCAACAAAGCATAATTATTTGTCTGGCGGCTTAAAAGAGCTCCACTCTAATTTACTGCACTTATCATGGAAAGTAAACCAAGTATCTGAAGGGAACTTTAATCAAAAAATTGATTTTATGGGCCAAATATCAGATTCTTTCAATAATATGATAAGGGGCTTAATAGAGCGTGACGCGAGGATTGAAGAGTTAATTTTGATAATAGATGTTATCAACCAATATACAAATATAAATATGTATGTTCATGACCAGGAAAGCGGCCAATTGTTGTATGATGAAGAGGAAAGGAAATCAAAGAAAGATAATAAAGGCGCAGCACCTGAAGATGAAAATACTCTGGCGTTAAAAAAAGAATTTGCTGATATGTTGTACAAAAAAATGAAGGAAGAAGATATTTCAAGCAGTGAATGGGATGTTTTTTCCGAATATAATGATAAATGGTACCATGTTTATTCGCTACTCTCCAAATGGACAGATGATAAAAGGGCATATTTTCACATATTAGTTGATATTTCAAATCAAAAAATGCTTATTGAGAACCTAGAATTTCAAGTTTCCCGGGACCAAATGACTGGTATTTATAACCATAAATTTGCTGTTAATACTGTGCAAAAATTTATTTCAACTCAAAACCCATTTACAATTTGTTTTATAGATTTAGACGGTTTAAAAACAGCAAACGATGTACATGGGCATCAGTGGGGCGATAAATATTTATTAAAATTTATTGAGATTGTAAATGCCTCAACAAGGAATAAAGAATACTTTTGCCGGGTTGGCGGCGACGAGTTTATTTTAATCTTCCCAGAAGTAGGCCCTGGGGATATGTTAAACATAGTCAACCGTATTAGCGATAATGTAGCTGTGTTTAACCAGACGCACGAATTCCCATTCAAGGTTTCTTTTAGTTTTGGGATAGAAGCTTTTGATAAAAATATCCACACAGACGCAAAAGCAATGATGACGATGGCTGATAATAAAATGTATATTTTAAAACGCGGCAAATATATTAATTTTAAAAAAATATAAAACCATCTACTAATATATTACCTTAATTGGTTTTGCATAAGTTGATGGTTTTATTTTTTTGCAAATTATGATATTTTGTTAATGTTTCATTTGTTTTTATAAGCCAAACACTTCAATAAGTAAACAGCAATAATTAATCGTATAGGTCGTCTAAAACATCATTAAGGGATATAGGAGTAACAAGGTTGTCTGCCAATAGTTTTATTACCTTTATAACTTTATTATATGAATAAGAAAGCTTTAAAGCTTGCGCATCGTCGTGCGGGGTTTCCCGCCGTTTATCGATTATGTAGCTTTCAACAGCAATCCCGTATACTGTTGAGCCTTCAAATTTACATGAAGTTATATAGTACTTGATAATCTCCGTTTCGTTTTCTGAATTAACGAATTTTTTCGATATGATAAGTTCTTTAAACATATTTTAGTTCCCCCCATAATAAATTATCCCTAATACTTTAGTGTTAATTAGATATTAAGCAATATTAAACTGGTATCAAAACTAAAATATAGTGGTTAACAGCTTGGGTACAAGTTTTGAAATATAGCAAACCCAGCTTGGCTTGGTATTTTGGCAGCTGAAAACGCAGGCACACTAGCGCGTTAAAACGCCAATGTGGGCAGGTTTGCTTTAATACGGAGGTTAATATTGCTATAATTATTTTGCAAACATTAGGAAACTGTATAATTTTTTAATCTTCCGAGTAATTCTTCGTTAGCCACCACTGTAATATAAATTCCATCATCCCTATAGTTTTCTTCTAAAACGGCCCCTGTAGAATGAATGTATGACAATAATGATAATTCGTCAAAAGGGAGCAATAAATTAATTTTTTTGCGTAAGTTGTTTAGAATGTTTTCGATTTCTGAAATAAGGGCAGTAGCGCCATCGCCAGAAATAGCCGAAATTTTTGTAACAGGGCAGCTGTAGGCATTAGTATAAAGGATAGCACCCGAAACTAAATCTATTTTATTGAGCGCTAAAATAACCGGCTTGTTATCACAATTAAGCTCTTTAATTGTGTCAAACACGGTATTAATGTGGTTTGTGTAGTAGCGGTTTGAGGCGTCCGCAACATGGATTAGTATGTCGGCGTAATTTAATTCCTCAAGTGTGGCATTAAAGGCCTTGATAAGGGTATGAGGGAGTTTTTGGATGAAACCGACTGTATCAGTTAGGAGTATTTCTGTCCCGCTATTAAGTTTTATTTTTCTTGTTGTAGTATCTAGGGTAGCAAACAGCTTGTCCTCTGATAAGACACCAGCCCCTGTTAGATGGTTCATAAGGGTTGATTTGCCTGCATTTGTGTAGCCAACAAGAGATATTACCGGTATGCCTTCCTTGACCCGCTTTTCACGCTGGGTTTTCCGCTTTTGTTTTATTTGGCTAAGCTCTTTTTCCAATTCGTCAATTCTGTTCCTTATGTGCCTCCGGTCTGTTTCAAGCTTCTTCTCCCCGGGGCCCCTAGAACCTACACCCCCTTTTATCCCACCAGCTTGCCTTGATAATACTTTGCCGAGGCCAATTAGCCTAGAAGAATTATATTTAAGCTGCGCCAGTTCTACTTGCGACTTTCCCTCAGCAGACATTGCCCTTTTTGCAAAGATATCTAAGATAAGCATTGTCCGGTCAATAATTTTTACATCCAAAATTTCACTAAGGTTTTGAATTTGTGTTGGGGAGAGTTCATCATCACAGATGATTAGGTTAGCGTTAAGCAGGGAGATATAATTTGCCAGCTCTTCAGTTTTACCCTTGCCGAAATACGTAGATGTATGTGCCTGTTCACGTTTTTGCACCATTTCGCCTAATACTAAAACCCCGGCAGTCCTGGCTAATTCATTAAGCTCTAAAAAACTTTCTTCTATATCGTATACCCCGGCATCAACCCCAATTAAAATTGCTTTTTCTTTATCATCCGCTGTATCATATATATTTAGCATAATACTCTTCCTTCGCTTATATAGTTATTATTTTATAATATCACAAAAAATGAAATTTATAATATTAGATAAAAAATTTTTTGCCCCGAATATAAAGGTTTAGTATTATATGCAAGTATTATAACACAATGTAGCAACAATAAATAGACTTCAAGAATGGGCAAAGAGTTTTTTTTTGCCCAAAATTAAAATTACGAAATTAATCCAACATAATAACGCTAATGATGCATTATTATAGAGAAATTAGAAGGGTACCCATATTATATTAAGTAACTTTACAAACGTATGCATATATTTGTCGAACAAATTAGTTTGTGTTTTAGTCTGCCAAAAATTAAACCCTCTACAAATATTTACAATAGTTAGAAGTTAATTAAACTTTTTTTAAATCCGATAATTATATAGGATTCTGATAAACAGGGGTATGCATATGGCTATGGATTTATATGCGCAAATGATGAATTTGCCAGTTGGGTATATAGTGTTAGACACCCAGTTTAATATTATATACATGAATGATTATTTCCGTCAAAGCAAAAGTGCATATAGGGCTAACAATTTTATGGCTAAGAAATGCTATAATATATGTAATGGCGGATTTAGGTGCCATGAATGTATTGTAGAAAAAACCATGAAGTCTTTATCTAGCGAGAGGGCAAGCCGGAGGGTTGTACAGCCGGACGGCTGCACCTTTAATACCGAAGTTATTACATTGCCTTTTTTTGATTCTAAGCATAGGCTTCAATCTGTTATGGAAATAGTCATTGATAAAACTGAAGAGGAAGAGTTTCAGTCGTCGTTGGAAAAAACGTATTTGCTTTTGATAGGGTCTATCACTAAATTATTAGAAAAAAAAGATAAATACACAGCTTACCACTCTGCGAATGTTAAGCATTACTCGCTATATTTGGCAAAGTATTTTAATTTCAGCGAGGCCGACCAGAAAAAAATACTTATTGCAGCGAGTTTGCACGATATTGGTAAAGTAGCCATCCCTGATTCGATTTTGCAAAAACCAGGGAACTTGACAGATGATGAATTTGAAGTTTTGAAAAAACACCCTGTTAGGGGGGCCGAAATAATTTCTAAGGTTAAACATTTTAATGACATTGCAGATATAATAAGGTACCACCACGAAAAAGTTGATGGGACAGGTTACCCTTATGGCCTAAAAGGCGAGGACATACCATTTATGGCAAAAATGGTTGCTGTTGCCGATAGCTTTGATGCAATGACGACAAGTAGGGTGTACCGTGGCGCGTTGGACATAAATTATGCAGTTAGCGAAATTAAAAGGAATGCCGGTACACAATTTGATAAAGACATAGCCGGCGCATTTGCTTATTTAGTTGAAAATGAAGTTATTCAGCCAATTTACATACAAAATTAAAAAATCATGTATGATGTTTTAGTATACATGATTTTTTTTGCCTAAAAACCTTTTAAATATTTGCAGCGCATTAGCTACAGTATATAAAATATAGACATTAGCATCAATACTGCGCCAATAGCCCCATAAAAAAACCTGGACCCTTTCCGGCCAATGCTTTTAACAAAAAAATCAGACAATGGTGAGCTGAAAAAAATATCATTATCTGTTATTGACATATAAATAGTTAAAGCCCCAATAAGCGCGAATGTTATAGAGATAATTATTTGCATTTGTTTGCCTGCCTTCAGAATATTTTTTATATGGGCTTAGGTTATTACTGGTTCTGGCTTAATTTTGAATCTTTTGCAACCGTAGCTTCAACAGCGCTTACTATAGCGCTTTGAAACCCCATGCTGTCTAATGTTATAATGCCTTCTATTGTAGTCCCCCCGGGGGAACAAACTTTATCGATCAAAACATTTGGGTGCTCGTTAGACTCTAAGGCCATTTTAGCCGAACCATAAACGGCTTGGGCAGCTATTTTAATAGCCTCGTTTTTTGCGAGGCCATTTTTGTGGGCCGCCTTTGCAAGGGATTCAATAAACAAGTAGGTAAATGCGGGTGAGCAGCCGGCAATACCGGCAAATGCTGCAATATATTTTTCGCTTAGCATAACGGTTTTTCCTATTGAATTAAAAATTTTTTCAATAATGGCTTTATCAGCTTCAGTAACTATGCTGTTATAGCAGATAGCAGACATAGACTCCAATACTTCCGCATTTATATTAGGCATAACCCTACATAGCCTTATATCTTGGCCAAGTATAGCTTCAATGGATTCAATTGCCGCCCCTGCCACAATTGAAATAATAAGCGGTTTTTTAAAAGCGCCCTTATCTGCTTCCAGGACACTTGGCAATATATGTGGTTTTACGCAAAGCACCACACAATCTGCGCTGTTAACTAAGTTTAAATTAGATTCGGCAGATGTAACCCCGGTTTGGGTGCATAAACGCCCTACAGCTTGAGGGTCGACATCATATATTATTATCTCCCCAGGCTGTGCCACTTTATTTTTTAACATGCCTTTTATAATTGCGCTTGCCATATTGCCGGCGCCAATAAAACCGTATTTCATATTCCCACTCCTTCAAAAGTTTGTGCATATCAAATTACTTTAACACAAAAATTTATAAATTTCACTACACACATGTTTTTAAAGTTTGTTGGCTATAAAACATTGACTTTAAAGGGATCTGTTGATAAAATGATTAAAAAAGGAATAATTGGCATTAAAGCGGTTAAAGCCGCCTTATTTAACATATGCCTATCGAAAAATGTGATGAATAGCTCATGGTTTTAGGGTTTAAATATTGGGTGCTTAAGGCTGGTTAATTATGTTCAGGCGGATGTAATTAAAAATACGGCGTGTTGCCTAGGGGGTTACAGTTTGGATTATTTTTTTTGGTGTCCTTTTGTTTTGACAAACGGCCAATTACCTACTAATTTCAATAGTATATATATTTTTATTATTATAATTTTGTTTATGTTGATATTATCTTTATTGATGGGGTTTTTGTATAAATTTATTTATACATATATTGTACAGAAGAATAATAAATTAAGATTAAAAAGGCGGTGAGCTAGTTGTTAAAGGATTTTGAAAATGACATGGCTGTCTTGGATGAAACCACGGTTTTAGACAAGGCTTTAGAGGAGGAACCTAACCTCGTTTATAATACAGAGCTTACTGAAAATGAATTGATTAATAATATTAAAGTTGATAAGAACTATTTATTTTCAAAAGATGCAACTAGGCTTATTATAAATAATTATGATGACCTTATTATTAAAACGGATTTTCTTAATTATTTGGTAGAAAACCTAACAGAATATATTGTTGTGCCAGACTATACTTATATAAATTCTTTTCTTTTCCCTGATGAAGGGAGCAGCATTACAGACGACCTAATAAAAAAAGTTTTAAATAATAAAAATTCCCTATTATTTGATTATTACTTTAAGCATCTTTTTGAATCGCCCATAGAACAAGATTATGTAAATAAAATCTCAAGCGTTTTTAAAATTAACCCGGATTTGAGGCCGGGCGACTTGCGTACATATTACGCCCCAGGTTTACAAGCATATTTACAAGGCTTAACAATAGAGAATATTGAACAATATGTAATTGACGCCCAAGAATCATTTAAGACAATGGGCAATACACTGTTTATTAATGATTTATATAATAAATTTATTATCCCGGCACTACAAACAAAAATTAAAGAGATGCCAATTAAATCATACGCAGACCTCTCAAGGGCTGTCGGGTTTATAAATAAGCACCCTAATTTAAGGTATAACCGGCTATCCAGGATACTTGTTACGTCATATGAATTATTGACGCCAAAAGATGAATACTATTCTTATGACGAGGATATTTTGTATGATGTACAAGAATATGTTGAAGATATTATACAAAATGATAGTATTTTAGATTATAATTTGATTTATTTGTGCTCTTATTTTGACAAGAAAATAGACTTCAGGAAATCGCTGAATTTAATTATAAATATTCTTGAAGGGACTTCGACTATATCTATATCAAGGGCTAAATACGAAAAAATTCAGGAGAGGACTATTAACGAATCGCTCAATTATTTAGAATGGCTTTTATTAAACCACCACAATGATACTAAAACAGAAGAGTTTGAAGCCACATTAAAGGATTTTATATCTTATAATTGGCATGTGTTTGCAAACAATAACAAATCTTTTATAAATTTAAAATGCATGTTGAGGAATTACTCTAATTTAGAGCACCTTATAGAGGAAGTAAAAATCGGGCAAAAATCAGGTGTTGGGGATTTTTTTGGGGGCTTTTCGCCATTTGCTGTTTCGCTTTTGGTTACGCTTACGGTTTTTGCGTCATTATGCTATTTTGGCATAAGGTTTTTAAGCAGTTATTTATTACAGATACGGTCAGACGATGCACTTCTCATGATAATTTTAGTTGAAGTGGTTATTGCGGCTGGGTTAACTATATTTTTAGTTGCAGAACGTGAAACATAGGTTTTTATTTAATTTTGTTTTTGGAATTATTTATAATTTGCCAAGTAATTGCAGCAAACGCTAACTAAGGAGATACTTTTGGTATCTCCTATTTCCTTTTTGCTAAAAATAAGATTTTTCTAAAACTATTGACAGGATAGCCGCCTATGTGGATATAATAATAAAAATTTGTATTAGCCGGCAGCAGGGGGCTCTTAAGTGCTAAATAAATAAGGGGTAAGGGGTTTTAAGCATGCTGATCAAACAGTCATTATCTGAACAAATTTATCAATATTTAAAAAAGGATATAATTTTACAAAAGATCCCTTGCGGGAGCAAACTGACAATTAAGGAACTGGAGCTTAATTTTAATGTAAGCTCGACCCCGGTGAGGGAAGCATTGACCAGGCTGGCCCAGGAGGGGCTGATAGATTTTTCGGCTAATGTTGGGGCTAGGGTGTGTGATTTTACAATTGATGATTTAGTAGAGATTACAGATATATGTGAAATTTTTGATTGCTACGCCATTGAAAAAGCGATGGGGTCGGAGCAATTCGGTGGGCTTTTAAACGAATTAGAGGGTGCCTTAATTAACCACGAAAAAATAATTGAAGACAATACAGAAGAAATCGGGGAATGGTATTACAGCAATGATTTTCATACGGCATTCTATAACTATATAGGCAATGCGCGTGTAAAAAAGAATGCGGAGTCATATAGGGCCCAGTTTTCAATGGTAGTTGCTAAATCGAGTTATTTTGAGACTTTGAGGGATACGCTATTTGAGCATAAGCTTATCTATGGGGCAGTCAAGGAAAAAAATATAGGCAAGGCTATTTTTTACTTAAAGCAGCATTTTGAAAATGGCCGGAAGCGCATATTAAAAATGAAATAATAAAAGCTGTTGTACACCACTTAATGTAAACAGCTTTATTATTTATTATATATACAATTATCAATGGCTATGATCAATGCGGTAAATAATGGCGCTGTGCTTTCATCATCAAAGGATAGGACATATATTTCTTTAAAATTAAATACTAGTTTTTTAATACTGCCCAAAAAATTATTCCCCTGGTATATTTTAAAACCAATGCCCCAAAGGTCGCCTGTGATTTTATACCTACCCTGGATGGAGTTAAGCTTTACATTATTATCGAAAAATAAAAAACCTTTGGTAATCTCCGAATGGATAAAATCATCTTGGCAAATATAGTATGTTGGCGCTAGGGAAAAAAATTTTCTGTATATAGTAAACAATAATTTATTAGTGTGTGCGTCAAAAAGGTTGAATGTAGCGGAGATCTTATAGGTTTCCCTCTTTATAATATAAACTACATTGTTATTTTTATCATAAACATCATATCTATCCATAATCCTGAAGAAACGCTGTTTAATATATAGCCTCAATAGGGGTCCCCCCGATATAGGTTTTTATCAAAATACTATATATATAATCGGCAAACAAGCAAATTTTATTCACTGGGCAAAGTTTGAAGCTAAACAATTTTTAATATATTTGTGGTTAAAATTGATTTCCATTATTAAAAGCCAGGGAAATCAATTTTTAATAAAATTGTGGTTAAAATTGATTTCCATTATCAAAAGCCAGGGAAATCAATTTTTAATAAAATTGGGGCTAAAATTGATTTCCATTATTAAAAGCCAGGGAAATCAATTTTTAATATATTTGTGCTTAAAATTGATTTCCATTATTAAAAAATAATATAGCTTTACTAAGCAGGAAATATATTTTATTATAGTATATAAATAATTAAAAT
>JAITVM010000259.1 GCA_031285815.1 Clostridiales bacterium
TGGTTAAAATCCAAATTAATCATCCTATATCCCTAAATTACTCATAGCGGCAGATAAGCCGCCGTCAACCTCATCAATAAAATAGCCGGCCCAATTCTCTTTGCCCCAAATTTCTGCACGGTTTGAAACGCCTATTGTGACTATATCTTTTTCAATATTTGCATAGCTGCGTAAATTTTGGGGCAAAAAAACGCGCCCCTGTTTATCCACTTGTACATCTACAGCGCCGCCAAAGAAAAAACGTACAAATTTTCTTGCATTAACATCAGTTATTGGGAGTGACTTCACTTTTTCATGCAGAATGCCCCATTCTCCAAGGCTATAAATAAAAAGGCATTTATCCAGCCCTTTTGTTATAATAAAATTATCGCCCAGCACTTCCCTAAATTTCGCCGGTATGATAACCCGCCCTTTAGGGTCTATACTGTGGTTATATTCCCCTAGTAACATTTACGCTCCACTCCGCTCCACTTGTAACCATAATTTTAACTTATCGTTAAGATAATTTCAATGTGTTTCATTAATATTTTTCAAGACAAATACTTACAAAACGTAAATACGCAAGAAAAATATACAAGAAGGCCAATAAAAAAACCAACAAATGCTTAAGCATGCGCTGGTTTTACAGTCCAAGTATTATTTATATAATTAAATATTTGTGCATTTAACAATTTCTTGTATGGCTTCGTCCGCTTCCTCATAAGGCACTTGGCAAGTGCCGACCTTTTTGTGGCCCCCCCCGCCGTATTTTAGCATTAGGCTGCCAACATCAACTTGGGAATCTTTTTTTATAACAGAATGCCCCACTGCCAAAGCGACATTTTGTTTGTTCCTGCCATCTACTACCCAAACGCTAATATTTTGCCCCGGATAGAGCGAATAGATTAAAAACCTATTTCCGCTATATATTGTTTCAACACCCCTGAGGTCTGTTATTATACAATTGCCATCAATTTTCGTATATTGGTCGAGCATATCCCTAAATAATTCATTTTGGTGTTTATAGACTTCTACCCTTTCAATAACATCCGGGTCTTTTAAGATAGTATCAATGCCTTCACCACAAAGCGCCATCAACTTAGCCATTAACTGATAATTGCTTATCCGGTAATTCCTAAACCTGCCAAGGCCAGTACGTGGGTCCATTAAAAACCCAATCAATATCCAGCCATAGGGGTTAAGTATTTCACCTGTCGTTAAGTCTGCAGAATCAACCTTATCAACAAAATAAATCATATCTTTAAAATTGGGGAATGCCTTATCCCCGCCAAAATAATCATAGATAATCCTAGCGGCACTTTTTTCTATCCGGCTTTCGCCTTTAAATTTTATATTGCCTTTATTCCGCTCATTTTCACTAGAGTGGTGGTCAAACCACATCCCACAGCCTTCTATATACGGGACATTTGCCAGTATATCGTTTTCTGTGGCAACAACCTTGCCATCCTGGACATCTTTTGGGTGCACGTATTCAAAACCATCTATCAAACCTAAATTAGTTAATAAAGCGCCGCAGGCTAAACCATCAAAATCTGACCGTGTCAATAAACGCAAAATTAAAACCTCCTTATCATTAGTGGGCTTTTATATACAGCTAGCTACACTTGTTTATATATCGTTATTTTCTTCATACAATTTAATTATAAACCAAAATAATTATAGCCCCCATAAATTTTCTGGGTACAAGCCATCTTTAACATAATTTTTTATAGCGCCTGCAATAGCCGCCCTATCTTCTTTATATGTTACACCATACCAGTTTTCGTTACTGTAAAGTATTTTAACTTGCGCAATTTTCCTCTTAATCAGGCTATCGACTACATCAGGCAAAAAAAATTCAGCCTTAAGGCTATCTTTATTGGCGCCCAGGAACGATTTAAAACCATCTTCAAGGCTATCAAACACACTAGGCGTAAAGCCCCATGTGTTTAATGACACAATTGACCCGGGGTTAAGTGTCTGGTAATTGACATTATCGCCAGTATATTTTATTTCACCGCCAACCCTTTGGATATTTGAAAGCTCAACAATACTCTTTAAGTAACCATCGTGGCTTACTTCACAAACACCCCTGGACACATGCCCATTTTCAGATAAAGTATTTGATAGCTTAAAGCCTACCATTCCATAATTGCATATGCCACTACTATCCTCTAAATTTTTCAAAAAGCCGGCAAGCACCTGAAACGACCCCTTACCATAAAAGTCATCAGCGTTAATTACTGCAAACGGGGTATTAACATGCCCTCTGCAACATAAAACAGCGTGCCCTGTGCCCCAAGGCTTTACCCTGCCTGCCGGCACATCTGCCGGGTTAATGCACTCGGTAAGCTCTTGATAAACATACCCTACATCTGCTACTTTTTCAATTTTCTTGCCGATTTTATTTTTAAAACCCTGTTCTATTTCCTTTTTAATTACAAAGACAATTTTTCCAAACCCCGAATTTATTGCATCATAAATTGAGTAATCCATAATAATTTCGCCATTTGGCCCGATTGGCTCTATCTGCTTTAGCCCGCCGTACCTGCTCCCCATACCGGCGGCCATTATAATTAGCGTTGGCTTCACAACAATCCCCCTCGTCTGGCTATAAAGGTTTTGACTTTAAGCCCAATAGTTTTATTTTTTTAATTTTTATGGGCATCCGGCATGTTTTTCAAATAATCAACTTCATCATCTGTAAGGTAGCGGTATTTCCCAGGTTGTAGGCCCCCGAGCCCCAATTCGCCAATAGCGGCCCTTTTCAGTGTTAAAACCGGGCAATTGATTTTATCGCACATTTTTCTAATTTGCCTATTTCGCCCTTCATAAATTTTAATTTCTACTTCCGCTTTACCATCTTTAATATTTATAATTTTTAGTTTAGCCGGACGGGTTTTATATCCATCAATTAACAAGCCGTGCTCAAATTTTTCAATATCTGCTTTGGCAGGTATGCCGTCCAGCTTAGCCAAGTATGTTTTTTTTATATTATGCTTAGGGTGTGTAAGTTTAAATGCTAAGCCGCCGTCATTTGTAAGCAGTATAAGGCCGGAAGAGTCGTAGTCAAGCCTGCCGACAGGGTATACCCTAGTTTCTGACTTTACTAAATCAACAACGGTTTCGCGGTTAAATTGGTCATGTGAAGATGAAATATACCCAACAGGTTTATGTAGCATCATGTAAATATACCCTGCCTTTATACTTACCCTTTCACCTTTATAGCAAACCTCATCTTTTTGTGGGTCTACTTTAATGCCTAATTCTGAAACAATTTTGCCATTCACGCTTATTTCTCTGTTTAAAATCAATAATTCAGCTTTCCTTCTGGAACATAAGCCACTTTCAGCCATATATTTCTGTAGCCTCAGCAAAAAATTTTAACCCCCTTAGGCAGCAAAAATTCTAAACCAGCAACAAAAACCCCTTATAAAAAATAAACTTAATGGGGTTTTCATTGCTCCAGTCCTAAAAAACTATATTAAAACTCAGGAAGTATGATATTTACCTCGTTCCTAGTACCGATAGAAATAAATTCGTTCAGCACACGCTCCATACATGTTTTAAGGTCATGCCGCGCCGCCTCAGCCACTGTAACTAAATCGATTTCTGTGTAAAGCTTGCCATTTATAAATACCTTTGCAACCCCTAGCTTTTGGTTCCGTAAAACCGGCGCTTTAATTGCCTGTGGCATATCAAATTTAATTGATATAGATTGAAATTCTTGTTCAGTTAACGGCAGTTCGAGGCAATCTTTATAGTACAGCCCCAATTCAGGCGTTTTGCTACGCTCTATTGCAACATTTGCAGCCGCATATGTGTTGTCAATAACATCATAGTATTTATAATTCTTAAATCCATAATTAAGTAATTCTTTTGAGTCTATGAATTTTTGGTTTTTTCCCCTTTCACCCCAGCCGCTCTGCAAAACAACAGAAACAAGCTGCATGCCGCCACGTTTTGCCGAGCCGACGAAGCAATGCCCTGCCTTATTGGTAAACCCTGTTTTAATCCCGTTGGCACCATCTAATTCCCTTAATAGCCTGTTTTTATTATTAAATGTATAAGGCCTTTTGCTGCTACTAAAAGAAATTGAAGGGGTATTAATCAACTTCATAAATTTATCATTTTGTAGTGCATAACTAGAGATTAAAGCTAAGTCATATGAAGTTGAGTGGTGGTTCCCTGCATCCAGGCCATTAGGCGTTTCAAAAATTGTATCCTTAGTACCTATTTCTTTAGCTTTATCCGTCATCATTTTACAAAACCCTTCGACTGTGCCCCCAACATGTTCTGCTATGGCAACCGCCGCGTCGTTTGATGATTCTAGCATCAAAGCGTAAAGCAAATATTCGAGCTTAACCTCCTCGCCTTTTTGCAGGAACATTTTAACTTTTGGCGCTAAAGTAGCTTTTTGTGAAACGGTAACCATATCTTCCAGGTTAGCGTTTTCAAGTGTTATAATTGCCGTCATAATTTTGGTAGTGCTCGCCATAGCCATAGGTTCAAACGCATCTTTTTCCCATAAAATTTTACCTGTTTTGCAATCCATTAATATTGCAGATTTTGATTCAATAACTGGTATGCCTTCTTTTCCGCCTTCTTTGGCATAGGCCCTCACAACGTTGCCGATACACAGTAAAGGGCACAATAATATAAGTACAAGTTTTCGCATAACTCTTCTCCTTCGTAAACTTTAGTTATGCGAATAGTTTATACTCAATATATGTTTTTTATTATGCCAATAATTTGCCTACACAACCAATAAATGTAAAGCTATTTGCTAAATATCTAAGGCGCTTATTGCTTCAGGCTCTATTACTGGCAATTGTGATAAATTAGAATAGCCATAATATTTTAGAAACTCCTCTGTAGTACCGAATAAAATCGGTTTCCCAGGCGATTCGCGCCGGCCCTTTTCACAGACTAAGTTATATTCTATTAGCTTATTAACCGAATGCTCAGCACTAACCCCCCTTATCTCTTCTATATCAGATTTTGTAACCGGCTGTTTATATGCAATAATCGCAAGGGTTTCTAATAGTGGCTGGGTCAGCTTCTTTTTTTGGCTTGATGAAAATAATGTTTTAATATATTCAAAATATTCCGGGTTGCTACATAATTGAAAACTATCTTCCACTTCAATAATTATAAAGCCGCGTTTGCCCATTAAATATTTTTCGGAAAGGGATTTAACTAAGCACTTGGCAGTTTCTATGTTAGTATTTAAAACAGCAGATATTTTTTTAATGTGGACTGGCCCCC
>JAITVM010000024.1 GCA_031285815.1 Clostridiales bacterium
TGAAATTGTGCGTATAGTCGTTTCGAATGGCATGATTATCTATGCCCTTACAAGAAAGTCGAGGTAGTGCCATGAAAATAAATAGGCGTATAAAATCTATCCTTATAAATAGTGCAGTCCCACTATTATTTTTAATTATCAGTGCGCTTGCAATACCTATAGCGCAATATTCAGGCTCATTTCTTTTTCGGGAAATAATAACCCGTTTAACGCGGAACTCTTTTTTAGTGCTTTCATTATTATTGCCTGTTATGGCTGGTATGGGGATAAACTTTGGGATGATCCTAGGGGCGATGGCAGGCCAGGTTGGGATAGTATTTGTTACAGAATGGGGTATTACCGGTGCAGGCGGCTTAACCCTTGCTGCCCTTGTTGGGACGCCGGTGGCTATTTTATTAGGCTGGTTTGCCGGGAATGTTTTAAACCGTGCAAAAGGGCGTGAAATGATAACATCAATGATTTTTGGTATGTTTATAGCTGGTGTATATCAATTCTTTATGCTTTACCTTTGTGGCACGATTATACCTTTTAAAAACCCGCTTTTGATATTATCGCATGGTTATGGTGTAAGGAATGCAATAAATTTAGATGTTAAAGGTGGTTTTGATAACCTGTTTATGCTTTGGGTAAATAGGATACCTATACCGCTTGGCACATTTGCAATTATTGGAGTACTTTGTTTAGTTACCGCTTGGCTACGCAAGACAAAGCTAGGGCAGGATATGCGCGCTGTAGGGCAAGACAACGATATTTCTGAAAGCTCAGGGATAAATGTTGAAAAGACAAGGGTCCTGTCTGTAATAATTTCAACTGTTATAGCATGCTATGGCCAGATTATTTACCTTCAAAATGTTGGGACTTTAAACACATATAATGGTGCTGACCAGGCCGCATTATTTGCCGCCGCATCTTTGCTGGTGGGTGGGGCAACCGTAAGCCGCGCAACTGTGCCAAATGCTATTGTAGGGACGGCTTTGTTCCACCTTATGTTTATAATAATGCCTATAGCGGGCAAAAACTTAACTGGCCAGGCTATGCTGGGGGAATATTTCCGTATGTTTATTTCATATGGGGTTATAACAATTGCGCTAGCGCTGCACGCCTGGAGCCGCAAGAAAAATGCAGAAGGTGCCCGGATTGAACGGATGTCGGAGTAATTGTAATAATAGTTAAATAAAATATAAGATAAAGCTGATATAGGGTACAAAAAGGCGGGTAAGGCAAAGAAATGCCAGCACCCGCCTTTCAAAGTTTATATTATAGAAATTAATTATGAATATAAGGAAAAAAGTAGACCCTCAATTTTTGCCATATCTGGTTTATCAGGAAGTTTTGTATTTTTTGCGGCTTCCTCAAATTTTTCTTGAAACTCATTTGTTAATTCAAAAACCTCGTCAAAACTGTACACGCCATTTCTTACCCCCATTAATAAATCGTGTTCATTGGGCCTTTTCGTAATTATGCCTTCCCCGTTTAAAATATCTGTACCGGTAATAAGCAGCCTTATTAAATGCATTGCATGTTTATATAAATGCTTGCTGCCTTTTTTGTTATTCCTGTGGTTAAGCTTGTTGTAAACACTTACTATATTACTGAGTTCTGAGTATATGCCGACAAAATCTTTTACAGGGTAGGATTTTAAGTTAATATCAAAATCCAGCCTGCCTTCACTATTTTCATAAATTTTTATTTAGCCATTTTTGAATTCTGTATATGTGCCCCTGAAATGGGCTAGCTGTAAGTTTAAGGTGTCAGATAAATGCTTTGATTTTTCTGATTCGGTGTAACTGTCGTGGCAGAGTGCGTTTTGAAGCCTACGGAGTTGCGCTGTTGCGTAGTTCCCAAAACTCTGGATGGCCATTTTCGATAAGAATAAGCCGGAATTATTCCGGAGCAGTTCGCCTTTCTCGGTAATTTTTATAATAGAGCTTTGATCTGTGCCTAGTAGTTCTAATGCGTTAGGGTTTGAATTTGTACATAGCTTAATAAATTTTTTCAAGCCAAATATAACAGTGTCTGTAGGTAAATCTTCAAATTGTTCAAATGTTTGAAGCCCATAAATATATTTTGGCTGTTCGATTAAAACACCACGCAAATCAATGTCGCTATTTGGAAGGCTAGTCCCATAGGCATGTGAACCACTAAGGGTTAAATAAATTATATCTGATAGGTCAGGGTTTGTTTTCAAAAACCTATAACTTTCATTACTAATAAAATCAACCATTCACCCACGCCCTTTCTATAAGTTCAATAAATAGCTTATCAGCTTGCGCATAATCATAATTTTTTGTGTATTTCATCTCGGGTAGCCGCTTTTCAAATAATTCAATTTCATTTTTAAAGTAGCTAAGCAGCATTTCGTGGGGCTTAATTTTGTAACCTTCACCAGTGCCAGATTTTATTGACCTGAGCTCTTGGATGTACGAATAGGCCCTTGGGCTTATTTTAGTTTCGGAGAGCGTGCGGAAATAATCCATATGCGGCATCTTTTTATATTCATAAATAAAATTTAAATTTGCAATTGGGCGGAGTATATAAAAATATTTTTTTAAAGAGGATTCGCCCTCATTGATTAATTCATTATATTTACTTTTTGCAAGGCTTAAGTAGTGGTAGCTAACATGGACAGGGTTAAAAAAACTATTGGCTAGGATTTGTATGCTATCCTTAAAATAATTTTCACATTTATAGATATAATGTGAAGAAAGCCATTCAAGCATTACGGCGTTAGATTTTATTATATGTTTTAGCGCCTTTTTTAAATCCCAGCCATTTATATCGAAAACCCCATCTGTATCATATTCAATAATATCTTTTTTTTCTAATATGCTTAAGTACCACTCTTTTTTATGTATATATATGAAACGGCAATCGTAATCTGAATCGGTCGAAGCGAAACCCCAGCTGCGGCTGCCTGATTCTATAGCAAAAGGTACTTTTACTTCAAACTCTTTTTCCGTTTCGTTTATTTTATTAATAATTTCATCTTTAAGCATAGGTGCCCTCCAGTTTAAATTTACGAAATTTTGAGTGGTAACTTGGCCCATAAAATAGGCTTATGTTTTAGTATAACCAAATAGGCTTGGTTTGACAAATAGAAATTGTGTGGCAACAAAGGCAAGCCGCTATTGTGGCATAAAAAAAGCAAACGGGGCTAAAGCCTGAAGAGGCATTAAATGAAGCAGTACGCCCTATGGGCGCCTCAATTGTAATTGGGGAATGTTTCTTGATACAGCTTTTATTAGGGTATCTTTAATGTTATACTATTAATTGGTTTGAAGTGTTTATTTTTGGCAGTATTACAAGATAGGCTGCAAATTTATGATATATAATAAGGGGACATGTTTTAT
>JAITVM010000082.1 GCA_031285815.1 Clostridiales bacterium
TTAATTTGCAAAAGGACTTCTACACCGTTAAGGATATAGCGGATATAATCCAAATAAAAGAAAAATCGGTTCGGAACTTAATTACTTCTGGCCAGCTTCAAGCCAGCAAAATATGCAACAAGTGGGTTATAACTGCTGAAAATCTTAAGAAATTAGTAGATGACAAAGAAGCCCTTATCGGGTGATGAATTCATTAGACAGTACCAAAATAGTGCCAAAACAAAAATAAAAGCCGTAAAACGCCGATTTGAAAACGCTTTATGGCTTGTTTTTATCATCAGTATAAGAGTTATTGTTTTCCCACTTTTTTCCCACTTTAGGATTGGGAAGGACTGATAAAGATTGATAAGTTTTTAGGCAAAAAGGTTGATTTTACTGAATTTTTTGATATATTTGAAAGAGATGAAAAGACTTGATAATAACCGGGCGGTCCTGGGTTCGAGTCCCCGGAGGCCCATTATAAACCCCTAGAAATCAACGTTTCTGGGGGTTTTGTTTTGTGGAAAATTATCATTATTTTAAGAATTATCATTATTTTAACCTTAAAGTTTTTGGTTGTTTAAATCTAGGGGTTTTGTGTCACGAAAAAATATTTTGAAAAATGTTTTTCCATATTAGTTTTTGATCCCGCTACTGAAAAGGAAATTTAATTTGTCTTAACAGGGCCAGGGTCAGAATCCAGCGTTATAAAGTAATCATAAAACGGCATCAGAAATGTGTAGCCACTTACAATGCGGCCCACTAAATCTGATGTGAACAATTCAGCCCCGTGCTGCTGTTCGTGGATTAGCGAGAACGATTTTTTGTTATACCATGCCTCAACCTTTTTAGTTGGGGCTTCTTTTTTGCGGACATATTCCGCGCCTTCGAGGGCAAACTCGTTTTGCTTTTCAAGCAGGGCAACGAACTTTTCAAATGCTTTTGGATTTTTGTCAATCCTCGCCCGCAGTTTTGCCATAGTTTCTGCACGTGCCGAATAATATCCCAAGCCATAAGTCCAGTTTTCGGGGGTAAGTTCAAACCAAAAAACAGGAGTAGACGTCCATTCCATACCATTTGGTACAGGGCGTTCAATGGAGAACCATAGGTTACACCGATATGGTTCTCCGCCTTTTACGCGCCTCGCGTCTTTGTAAATACGCGACACCTTATGAATAAAGCCGCGCCCGCCAAAATTTGTGTTAATATGTTCGAAAACCTCACGCCCCAGCGCTTTCATGGGTGTTTGGAATACTTCAATAAATTCGGGTTTGTGCTCCTCAAACCACGCTTTATTATTGTTAAGGCGCAGGTTCCACATGAAATCTATTGTCGCCGTTGAGAAGCC
Source organism: Clostridiales bacterium (assembly GCA_031285815.1). Taxonomy (GTDB): domain Bacteria; phylum Bacillota; class Clostridia; order Lachnospirales; family JAITVM01; genus JAITVM01. The sequence continues at coordinate 1,328 of JAITVM010000082.1, forward strand.
TTCAAAGTTTGCCATTTCGTTTTTCGCTCCTTAAAAAATTTATTGCTATAAATAAGCACATTTGCTTTAGCACATCCCTTGTATACCCGCCTTAAAACTATGGTTTTCGCATATACTTCCGTTCAATCAAATCTATAGATTTCTGTGTAGGGATAAGCCCATCCTCATAAGATTGTTTATATATGCGAGGTATCTTCTTGAGGCGAAAATTCATATCTTCCAAGTCAAACGCATCCATATCAAGCTCTGTAATTCCAAGCCACTCGCTAAATCGTTTATAATCCGCGCCTTTCTTATTTTTAAACACCTTTGCCAATTCCTCAAGGCCAATCGTGCCGCCCACGTCTTCAATTATGCCGAAGCCCGCACCTTCAAGCACTCTAGGTAATTCGCTTCCCGGTAGGCTTTTGTCTGTAAATATCTTTTCAAGCTTTAGAGAAACCCACCAGTCATCACCAAAGTCATAGTTGAGTTTCAGCTTGTCCTTTGGTGTATTAACCGCATGGCGGACCCGGGTTGTAGTGGCGTCAAAGACGCTGGTATCGCGGCGGATATGATCAAACGGCTCAAGTTCGCCATTTGGTATTTCATAGCGCCAAATTGGGTTTTCTTTTTTATGCAGAAAAGAAAAAGTATCTTCATCCATGTTTGGATACTTGCCCCTCCAATTCGAGAGGAGGTTTTTGCTATGCGGCACTTCGATTGCCATCAGGTGGCTGGCTGTCATTTCAAACAAGACTTGAATAATATACCCAAGCCTTGCTACCGTTATGTCATTCGACACTTCGAACCGGCGCCATATCTTGGGCGTGTAATCGTCCAATTCAGCATAAAATTGGTATATAGGTTGGGTTGCCATAATTATTGCCTCCAAATTAGCTATGGTTGGTTAATTAGAATCCCTCATCTTTGGCATTGCTTTGCAGATAATATATAAATATCTTAACAAATAATTGGTGTTTTCTCAATAGCAAGTTCTGAATAAGCTTATGGCTAGTTCTGGCATCTACCTATTCAACCCGTAGCCGCTCAACCAAGCTGCCCTTGTTTAATTTTTTATGACAGATGAGCGGTATGGCGGCACATATTATCAAAAGCGGGGCAAGGCTCAGCACCGATGGCATCACCGTCAAATGTTGATTAAAGAACCATATTGACCCTGCCATTACTTTAACAATAAGCAGGCTCAGGGCAAACCCTACTGTGAGCGTAAAAAATGCAGTCAGCGTAGTGTAGCACAAACCTTCAAAGAGCAATATATTGCGTATTTGCCTGCCCGTCATCCCTACACCCTGAAGCATCGCCAGCTCACGGCGGCGGGTGATAATGGAAGCTACAACCGCATTGACGAAATTCATTATTCCAATTAACGCGAGTATCGCCGACATCGCGCCGCCCAAAGTTATATATGTTGCCCGCAGCCCGTCAAATTCCGCTTTCAGGGTGTTGCGTGAAATGAATTTCAATTCGGGGTTTTGGTTGGCGGTATAGTTTTCAAGCCATGCTTCAAAGCGGCCTATGTCCTCTGCGTTTACGTTGATATTTGTTTGCATAGGTTGTGACGCGCCGAAAAAATCAAGGAACACATCTTCCGCAATTATAACCGTCAGGCTGTTTCCGTAAAATGCCCGCTTTGAAAGTAGATGCGGGTACTCGTCCGTTAACCCCAAAACCTCAAAGCCACGGGGGCTTCCCGCTGGGCTATCGCTTTTAAGCGTAAGCCGGCCGCCAACCTCCGGAATGTCAAGCGCCCCATCGCCGTAAATAACGCTGTCTTTTGACACAATAGCGTAACTGCCTGAGCGCAATTTTTCATAGTCAATATCCGAAAAATATTCAAGCGCTACCCTGTCCACACCATAAACTTCATAAATCGTAAAATCTTCTTCGCTTCGGTAATCAAAAAGTTCGTGGTAATATATGTTTGAAATTTCACTTTCGCCAAGCTGCCCAACTCCACGAAGAAGTTCATCTGTCACGCCGTTAGTATTTTTTTCTATCTCTGGCCCGAATATGCTGGTATGGGCTATGGTAAAATCACTTATGATTGATTTGGACATATACTTGTCCATATCAAAGCTTTTTATTGCTGAAAATGCGCTGTTTAGCAGTATCAGTGAAAGCGACAGTGATATAACAATCATACTGAGCTTGCGCTTTTCCCGCGTGACATTAGCCCACGCCATAGAAAGCATCGTAACCTTGCGTGTTTTTTTCGATTGCCTTTTTACTGTGGAAGGGGCCCCGCTGTACTTTACTGCGTCAACGGGTGAAACCCGTGCCGCAATTTGCCCTGGTTTCCGGCAACCGATAAATACGGTTAGCATACTGAACGCCGCCGCAAAAGCGAATATCAGCGGGTTAGCAGATGTTTGTATGCCGCCGCCAACAGATAAGATGTTTAATATAAGCGGCGACAGATAAACCCCTGTGGCATACCCAAGCAGAAGCCCGATAGGGATGCCGGCCGCTGATAAAGCCAGCGCCTGTATTTTTATTATTTTTCGGATTTGTTTCCCGGTTGTTCCGATTGTTTTCAGTAAGCCATAAAAGTGGATATCTGTATTTACAGAAATGATAAAAATGGAA
>JAITVM010000058.1 GCA_031285815.1 Clostridiales bacterium
TGCCGTTACAGAAGGTGTAAATGATTGCTTTGAAGTAGTAGGCATTATTAAATAGAAAGAATGAAAAGAGGGATAATATGAGTTTCACAAAAATAATCAAAAATGGAATGCTAGATGAAAACCCTACTTTCGCGCAAGTTATTGGGATGTGCCCGACACTGGCGGTTACTACTTCTGCAACAAATGGCATAGGCATGGGTTTGTCTACAACTGTTGTTTTGATTGGGTCTAATGTTGTTATTTCATTAATCAAAAAAATTGTTCCAGATAAAGTGCGTATTCCGGCTTATGTTATAGTTATTGCTAGCTTTGTTACGATAATTGAGTTTCTGCTAAAAGCTTTTATGCCAGATTTGAACAAAGCCCTTGGCGTTTTTATACCGCTAATTGTTGTTAACTGTATTATACTGGCTAGGGCTGAATCTTACGCAAATAAAAATACTGTTATCGATTCGCTTTTTGATGGGCTTGGCATGGGCCTTGGCTTTACTTGCGCACTTGTGGCTATGGGTGTAATTAGGGAAATTTTAGGCAATGGTTCTGTATTTGGGCTTACTATATTGCCCGAAGCTTTCCCAAGGGCAATAATTATGATACTGCCACCGGGTGCATTTTTTACACTTGGGTCATTAATCGCATTGATAAATTATTTGAGAAGGGGGCGGGCATAAATGGATGTTACCCAAGTCTTTTTGATCATGCTTAGTAGCATTTTCGTAAATAATTTTGTTATGTCTAGATTTTTGGGGATATGCCCATTCTTAGGTGTTAGTAAAAAAATAGAGACTGCGCTTGGTATGGGTGTTGCGGTAATATTTGTTATGGCGCTTGCCTCTGCTACGACCTATATAGTTTATAATTATGTTTTATCTTTACTGAATATTGAGTTTCTATACAATATAGCATTTATCCTTATAATTGCTTCGCTTGTCCAGTTGGTCGAGATGTTCTTAAAAAAATCCAACCCTTCGCTATACCAGGCACTAGGCGTTTACTTGCCGCTAATAACAACAAACTGTGCAGTTTTAGGTGTATGTGTTATAAATAAAGACACCCCTTCGTTTGGTTTTATTGCGGCTGTATTTAACGGGATTTTTGCCGCCGTTGGTTTTACGCTTGCTATAGTATTGTTTGCTGGTATTAGGGAGCGGATTGAGCGCAATAATATTTTACCGCATTTCCTTGGCTTTCCCATTGCACTTATAACAGCAGGGCTTATGAGTATAGCGTTTTTAGGTTTTGCTGTCCAGTTACCGTTATAGGGAGGTTTTTGATATGGATATAAGTACGATAGCCTTTTCGGCACTAACTATTAGCGGCATGGGGCTCTTGCTTGGTACAGGGCTTGGGTATGCTGCCGTTAAATTTAAAGTAGAAGCTGATGAGAGGCTGCAATTAATTAGGGATATTTTGCCCGGCGCAAATTGTGGCGGTTGTGGCTACCCTGGGTGTGACGCATATGCGGAGGCTGTGGTTAGTGGCAGTGCGCCTTTAACAGCGTGTTCCGTAGGCGGGGCAGCAGTTGTAGCTGGCATCTCTGAAATAATGGGTGTTGAAGCAGTAGCTGTAACAAAACAAGTGGCGTTTGTAAAGTGTAATGGGAATAACACCAATGCTTTGTTTAAGTATGACTATTCTGGCCTAAATGATTGCCAGGCCGCAATGCAGCTTGCCGGTGGCGGCTCAAAAGCTTGTATTTATGGGTGCCTGGGCTGTGGCAGCTGCTATAATGTATGCCGGTTTGAGGCAATAGAATTTGTTGACGGGATAGTAAAAATAAATAGGGAAAAATGTACGGCATGTAAACAATGTGTAGGGGCCTGCCCGAAATCTTTAATAACGCTTGTGCCTTACGATAATTATGTTAATGTCACTTGCAACTCTAGGGACGCAGGCAAAATAGTTAGGGGTAATTGCAAGGTTGGGTGCATCTCATGCAAAATGTGCGAGAAAGCATGTAAGTTTGACGCGGTCCATGTTGAAAATAATTGCGCTATTATAGATTATGATAAATGTACTATGTGTGATGAATGTGTAAAAAAATGCCCGACTTCAGCCATTGTTTCCAAAACATTTGTAAAAGAGACCAAGGCATAAAAAAATTAAACGAAAATAGCCAGTAGCCATAATGAGAACCAGGCTGCTGGCTATTTTTGTTACCAACAAATACATTTTTAAGCTTGCCGGCTATAAAGCGTTTTCAATATCTTCAATAATATCATTAACATTTTCGAGGCCGACAGAGAGCCTGATTAGCGCCTCGCCTATGCCGGCGGCTTTAAGGGCGGCGCCAGATAATTGCCTATGCGTAGTTGAAGCCGGGTGTATGGCGCCAGTGCGTGCGTCTGCAACATGGGTAACAATTGCCGCTAATTTTAAATTATCCATAAATTTAACACAATCTGCTTTTGCCCCCTTAATATTAAAAGATACTACCCCGCTGGAGCCTTTGGGGAAATATTTTTTTTGCAGTTCATGATATTTATTTGATTCAAGGCCAGGGTAATTTACTGATTCTATTTTTGGGTGCGACTCTAAAAACTTAGATACAATTAACGCATTTTCAGAATGCCGCTCCATACGCAGGTGTAGAGTTTCTAGGCCTAAATTCAACAAAAAAGCTGTATGTGGGCTCATGATTGCCCCGTAATCACGCATTAACTGGACGCGCGCTTTTGTTATAAATGGGGTATTGGGTGCGTCTTTACTATATATTAGGCCATGGTAGGATTCATCTGGCGTGGTAAAGCCGGGGAATTTCCCGCTGGACCAGTCAAATTTGCCGCTCTCGGCTACTACGCCGCCTAAAGCAACTGCGTGCCCGTCTAAATATTTTGATGCTGAGTGCACAACTATATCTGCCCCGAATTCGAATGGCCTGCACAAAATGGGGGTTGTAAATGTATTGTCAATCATCAATGGGATATTATTTTCATGTGCGGCTTTTGCAAATTTTTCTATATCAAGCACTACAAGCGATGGGTTAGAAATAGTTTCGCCGTAGATTAATTTTGTATTTGGCTTAATAGCGCCCCTGATTTCTTCTAAACCTGCATCGGGGTCTATAAAACTAATTTCTATACCAAGCCTTCTAAGCGAGACATCCATTAAGTTTATAGTCCCGCCATATATTTTTGAAGATGAAAGCACATGTGAGCCACTGCCGCATAGGTTAGCTATAGCCAGAAATATTGCCGATTGGCCCGATGAGGCCAGCATAGCGGCAGTACCTGACTCCAGTTTGGCGATTTTTTCTTCCACGCATGCTAATGTTGGGTTAGAAATCCTTGAATATATATGGCCTTCTGCCTTTAAATCAAATAGGTCCCCTAAGTATTCGCTTGAATCATATTTGTAAGTGGTGCTTTGATAAATCGGCAGGACCCTTGGGCTGCCATTAGTTGGGTTATATCCGGCTTGGACACAGTCAGTTTCTATCCTCATTATTAAATCACATCCTAAGTAGTTATTTTTCTAACTATAGCGCTTTTATTTTGCTTTTGCAATATAGCAAATAAATATGTTTTTTTAGAAGTATGCGAGGCTTAGTTAACTGCGTTTATAAAAAAAATTTTTAAAATGGCTTTTTTACTGTAAGAAATTTTGCTTTTATAGTATAATTTAATGTGATACATAGTTTTTTATTCTATATATGATAGGGGTTAGTTATGGGGGCAAAATCTAAGGTTTATAAAGATACGCTGTTTAACAACAATATAAGCTTCTTCGCCTATACAGTTTTATTGACGCTTGTTGGTGCTGCTTTAATTACCACGTCTTTTGTGTTTAAACTTTTCAGCCCCAGTAAAGCAATTGTGGTAAACGATAGGGTTATCCCCTATGGGGCTATATTAACTATTGTTGCGGCAGTGCTTCTTATATTTGCTGTTATTAATTTATTTATTTTTATAGCAAAGCGGCAAAAGCGCTCATTTATACTTTTTGACGATAAGGTAACCACAAAATATAAAAAGGAAACAGAAACTGAAATTTATTTCAAAGATTTTTATGAAGTATATAGGTTTAGGTCTATTACTAATAAAGGGAAAACCCCGTTCGGGGTTATGGATTGCCTCGCTTATAGGGCTGACAAAGAGGGTGCTTGGCTTGTGGTCTTGCCAACCCTTAAGAAGGGCTTTAAAAGGAATATGGGCCATGAGCTAATAAGCAGGGTAGTGGGGTCATATGTTAAGGAAAGGGTTACAAAAGATTTTTATAGTTTGAAAAATGGGAAGGTTTTGACTTTCGAGTACCTCCTTTCCGATAATAAAAATAGGCGGGATATTTTTGATTCTACTTTGCACCACCTGGCTTACAAACCATTAAAAGAGCACTCGCGTTTAGAAAATTCTAAAATATATTGTAAAGCCAATACCCATAAAATAATACTTGAGTTGAATGCCTTGATTTTTAGTGACCACAAAATATATTTTGAAGCCGCTGATATAATAAATACGCGTAAAGTTGATGTGGATAATGTGGATTTTATTGACACAAGGGATAACCAAATAGGCGACATTGTGGAAATTATTGGGGCAGGTGGCGAAATAAAACTATCAGTCAACACAACCTGCTTAGTTAATGGTGATTTATTTGTTAATATATTGAACAAAATTTATGATGAAGAAATTAAAAAGCCAATCCCGGAACCGGTTTCTGTTAT
>JAITVM010000092.1 GCA_031285815.1 Clostridiales bacterium
TGGGGATTAATTATGGATATTTATGATAGGGCCCGTGCTCAAACCTATAAAGAAAAACAATATAAAGGCCGCCTGCTGGGCTTCCTATATAACAAAAGCTTAGGGCGCATTTTATTAAAGGCCGCCACATCAAGGCTATTCTCAAGAGCTTATGCAATTTATATGGGCTCAAAATGGTCTAAAAAGAAAATTGCCCCTTTTATCAAGCAATACGGCGTTATAATGGATGATTATAAAAAAGGGGGCTATAAATCCTTTAACCATTTTTTTGCCAGAAAAATTTTGCCTAATAAAAGGCCGTTTTCAAAGAGGCCCCAAGATTTAATTGCAATTGCCGATTCAAAATTAACTTATTACAAAATAGATGGCAAATTGCGTTTATACATCAAAGGCAGCCGCTATTCCGTTAGCCGCCTTTTGAAAAGCCAAAAGGCCGCTGAAAAATTTAAGGGCGGCAGCTGCTTAGTTTTCCGGCTGACGGTTGACGATTACCATCGTTATTGTTATTTTGACAATGGTGAAACCTTGTACACAAAAAAAATAAATGGCCGCCTGCATACAGTAAGCCCTATCTCCAATGGGAAAATACCAGTTTTCCATGAGAACTATAGGGAGGCTTCTATTTTAAAAACAGAAAACTTTGGCTACGTAGCCCAAATAGAAGTCGGGGCGCTATTAGTTGGGAAAATTAACAACTACAATAAGCCATCTTTTAAAAAGGGAGCCGAAAAAGGTTTTTTTGAAATGGGCGGCTCTACAATAATCTTATTTTTTACAAAAGGCAAAATAAAAATAGATAGCGACATTTTATATTATTCCGGAAAAGGTATTGAAACAAAAGTCAAAATGGGTATGGCGGTTGGGGTTAAGTATTATGGTTAAACGTATAAATATTTATTTGAAAGAGATGTACCCGGTTGCCCCAAGGTTATTTTTGGGTGTGCTGCTTTTTTTTGAAGTCTATTTTCTGATTTTGTTAAACCATGGCGTGGGGGGTTTTAATATAAACCACCAAGAGTTCATTGGTGGGCTGACTATATTTTCTTTTCTCATGTCACTGCGGATAGCTGATGATTTTAAAGATTATGAGACAGATTTAAAGCTGTTCCCCGAACGGGCGCTGCCTTCAGGGAAGGTTACAAAAAAAGATTTGGCAGCCCTTTTAGCCATTAACATTGCAACGGTTTCCATATTAAATATTCTGTTTATGAATAACTTAATATATTTCTTTATTTTGATGGTTTATGGGTCCTTGATGTCGTTATGGTTTTTTAATAAAGCAAAAATCCAAAACAGTCTACCACTGGCGCTAATTACACATAACCCGGTACAGTTTGTTTTGAACCTTTATATTATTTCATTTACATGCATTAAATATGGTTTGCCCATATTTAATGTAATAACTTTTATTGCCCTATTTGCATTTTACTTCCCTGCGCTTGCATGGGAGGTTGCCAGAAAAATAAGGGCACCCAAGGACGAAACAGCGTACACCACATATTCTAAAATATTCGGCTATAAAAAGGCTACGCTTTTATTAATTATATCAATTTTCTGTGATATGCTGGCAACATCGGCAATCGTATTTAATGTATACAAAATATCGTCCATCCTTAATGCCGCCTATTGCATTATTATGATAAGCGCCTGTATTTTATATATAAAAAAACCAGAAAGGGCTAAGCTTATAAATAAAGTTGAAGCTTATGTGTATATTGCCCAAATTTCAATTGTTATAAGTATGGTAATAAAAATTATGCTATAGGCAGGTGCCCCAAATTTGAAAATAATTGATATAAGCAATTTTGAGCAAGGGGCAGTGGCCCCAAAAGCGCGCAATTTATTTATTATGAAAAAAAACGGCATAAATGTGCCTAATTTAATTTATGTTAGCCTAGAAGGCGGAGTATTAGATAAAGAAAAACTGCTTGGGCATATAAAGGCCACTTTCCCGGATACGAAATATTTTTCAGTTAGGTCCTCTTGTTCGTTAGAAGATGGCATAGGCTATTCTTTTGCCGGCCTTTTTGACACTTATTTAAATTTAACCCTAAACCAGGTGCCCGGTTATGCCATGAAATGTTTAGCAGGGTTAGGTAACCAAAATGTAGAAAAATATTGCCTGGAAAATAATATCCCATTAGGGCGATTAGTGATGGGCATTATTATTCAAGAGATGGTAATGCCACAATTATCAGGCGTAATTTTTACCGCCAACCCGCAAGGCCTTTTAAACGAAATTGTTACAATTTGCGGCGAAGGGACCGGTGACGGCGCAGTCTCTGGCTCCGTACCGGTAACAACATATTATTATAGCAAAACTGACAAAATATATTATTACGAAACCCAGCCCAATTCCCCTATCTTAGGCGGGGGCCTGTTTAGTAGGCTTATGCATGTAGCTATCGGGCTGGAAAAAATTTTGGGCGGTTATTTAGATATAGAATACGCAATACAGGGTAACGAAATATTTATATTGCAAGCAAGGCCTATAACGACATTAGATACTGAAAATATAATAACTTTGGATAACAGCAACATCGTAGAAAGCTACCCGGGCATAACCCTGCCGCTAACCACATCGTTTATAGGCACAGCCTACTACAATGTTTTCAAGGGCTCAGCAATGCGCATATTAAAAAATAAAAAACTTGTGGGGCAGTATGGCCCTATCTTAGAAAATATGACGGCTTCATCAAATGGCAGGGTATACTATAACATTAATAACTGGTATGAAATATTAAAATGCCTGCCCTTTAGTAAAAAAATAATCCCTATTTGGCAAGAGATGCTTGGTGTAAGCGAAAAAGCTTACAACGGCCAAAAAAGCGCCATACCTAAAACACAAAAAATAAAATCTTATTTTAATTTTTTTTACGAGTTTTTTAATGTGCCCAAAAACATGAAAAAACTAAACGAAAACTTTATCGTGGTAGAAAATTTATATAAACAGAATAAAAACCTATCGAACGCCGGTTTAATTGAACTTTATTGGGCTATAAGCGAAAAAGTTTTATGCGCCTGGGATATTACGCTACTTAATGATATGTATGCATTTATATTTACTGGCCTATTAAAAAAAGTATTGGCTAAAACATTTTCGGATACCATAGGGCTAGATACGTACATATCCGGCATTTCTAATATCGAAAGCATTAAACCTATTAAAGGGCTGGCCTCCTTAGCCGCTGATGTTTTAAATAGCCCCCAGCTTAAATCGGGTCTTAGCGGGATAAAAAATGACGAGTCAGCTTTAGAATACATTATGCAGGGAAACTCTAGCTTTGCCAAAAAATTAAAAGATTATATTGAAATATATGGGGACCGCTCATTGGAGGAGCTAAAGCTTGAAAGCCTTACCTTTAAATCGTCGCCATATATGCTGGTTGAAAAAATTTTGGAATATGCCAAAGCCCCTGATAAATTAGAGCTTATTGGCACCGTAACAGAAAAAAATAAAAATATTAAATTACCAGGCAATACGGGCCTTTTAAACAAAATACTTATAAAAGCCTTTAGCAAAAGGGCAATGCTCGGTATAAAAAACAGGGAAATATCAAGGCTTAATAGGAGCAGGATATATGGCATGGTCCGTTCAATATTCTTAGCCATAGGTGAAAACTTTTATAAAAGCGGCTTAATAAATAATAAGCGGGATATATTTTATCTGGAAATAGGCGAGGTTTTTGGCCATATAAACGGCCACAATTATAATTTTAAACAGCTAATAGAA
>JAITVM010000204.1 GCA_031285815.1 Clostridiales bacterium
GCTCTTATAAATACGACAAGCTAGAAGGCAACCTTTACATAGGCTCATCGGCTATTTATTCCCACGAAGAGATAACTGATAAAGACGTCGTAATTACAGCAAAAATAGACACGGCCAGAAAATGTGCACTGGATTTGAAATGCGGCTGTGTTATAGTCGTAAATAATCAAATCCCCGACGGCTTAGAATATTCCGAAGCAGGGGTAGTAGTCTCCAGAAAAAATATCTATGATACAATAGGTTTAATAAACCAAGCTATATCAATTAAATCTGTGTTGCGTACCGGTAGCCTTACTACATTCCCTACCGATAGCTATGTAGAGGATATAACCGATATTATGCGGACATCCCCACATAGGAATTTCCCTGTTATCGGTTTGGACGGTAAATTTTATGGCGTTATTTCGCGTAGGCATTTAATGGATTACTCAAAAAAGAAAGTAATCCTTATCGACCATAATGAAAAGAGCCAAAGTGTTGAAGGGCTTGAGCAATCCAGCATAGTGGAAATTATTGACCACCACCGTATTGCCGATGTACAAACAGAGTCGCCGCTTTTTATACGTTCTGAGCCTGTCGGCTGTACCGCTACGATAATAACAAAAATCTACAAAGAAAATAAAATACCAATAGATAAAAAAATAGCGGGCCTTTTATTATCGGCAATTATTTCTGATACACTAATGTTCAGCTCGCCAACCTGTACCAGTGACGATAAAGCCTCCGCAGAAGCCTTGGCCGGTCTTGCCGGGGTTTCCCTAAGCGAATATGGGCGGGAATTATTTAGCGCCGGGACTTCATTAGAGGGCTATACCCCTTCTGAAATTTTAGGGGTCGATAGCAAAAAGTTTACAATAGGTAAATACTTAATAGCCATATCCCAAATAAATACGCTGGACTTTAGGGGCATTTTGAACCAAAAGGACACACTTTTAGCCTCTATGGAAGAACTGCGTGAAACAAACAGGATTGATTTAGTAATATTAATGATAACCGACCTTATTATTTGTGGCAGTGAAATATTAGTCGTTGGCTCAAATAAAGCCAGGGAAATAGTTACAGAGGCTTTTGGGCTGGGCCGGCATGATAACAGTATTTTTTTAGATGGCGTGGTATCAAGGAAAAAACAAATGGTACCTAAATTAACCGTCGCTGCTACATCCTTCTAATTTTTTGGAATAAAGGAGTGATAGCATATGCTAAACCGGATTCAAAATAATGCCCCAGTCGTGATTGGGTTCACTTTGATTTGCTTATTTTCACTGCTTATAAATTTTTTGACTAAAGGGGTTTCGAATTTTCTTGTTTTCAGCATCTACTGGACAGGTTTATTAGACCCTTTGCAATATGTACGCCTATTCACACATATATTTGGGCATCAGGACTTCAGCCATTTTTTTAATAATATTATTTTGATATTGCTTTTAGGCCCTGCCCTTGAAGAAAAGTATGGCTCAAAAGCAATCGCTTGCTTAATTGCAATCACAGCATTTACAACCGGTATATTAAACGTAGTTATGACATCTAGCATTTTGCTGGGCGCAAGCGGTATTGTATTTATGTTTATAATATTATCTTCATTTGTCAATTTACAAAAAGGCAAAATACCATTGACATTAATCCTTGTAGTATTGATATTTATTGGCCAGGAAATATATGCAGGGATAAGCATAACGGATAATGTTTCTAACGCAACCCACATAGCCGGCGGCGTTTGCGGTGCTGTTTTAGGCTATTTTATCAACAAGAAAAATAACAAATTATAAAAGGTGGATTTATGTTTACGATACCTGTTGAGGAATTTTTGGAAGAAGTTAAAGCAGAGTTATATTGCTATGAAGAAATCGGCGATGATAAAATAAGTTTTTGGGAAGAAACTTTCATGCAAAAATTAAAAAGCCTTAAGACAGTAAAAATTAAAAATGATGAAATCATCCTAAAAGATGAGAATGATTTATTTGAAATAGCAGATGGTTTCTATTCAGCCATAATTAATAAAGAGGAAGAAAAATATTGGCAGATGCTATAAGCCCTACCCTTTATTGATATATTTTTGTATAAGCCCGCATATATAATACTAATCCCATATATTTTCGGAATAGAAAGGGGCTATACTAATGTCTGTTTTAGAAGCAGTAATTCTTGGCATCATACAAGGTTTTTCAGAATTTCTCCCCATAAGCAGCTCGGGGCATTTGGTGCTGTTCCAAAAATTATTCGGTATAACAGAATCTTCTATGGCGTTTGACATACTTCTACATGTTGCTACTTTAATACCCGTTATTATCGTCTATAGGGATATAATATCCGGGCTAATAAAAAAACCGTTTCAAAAGCTTACTTATTTATTGGTGGCCGGGACTATCCCCGCCGTAATTGTAGCGCTTATTGGCGGCGGCTTTATTGATTCGCTTTTTCAAACCGGGGGCTCTTTAGCTATAGGGTTTATAATTACAGGTTTTTTGCTTATGGCTACTGATAATATAAAAGGCGGCTATAAAAAACAAGAAGGCATTACATATGTAGATGCCATACTTGTCGGCTGTATACAGGCTGTTGCAACCGTGCCGGCTATCTCCAGGTCGGGAAGCACTATATTTGGTTCGGTAACCAGAAAACTTGACCGGGCTACTGCCGCTAAATTCTCTTTCTTATTGTCAATACCAGCTATTGCCGGCGCCACAGTTTTAGAACTTAAAAAATTTATTGCCGGTGGTGAAACATTTGCAATAGATATGCTGCCAATGGTTTTTGGTTTTATATCCGCAATGCTCTCCGGGTATTTAGCAATTAATTTTATGTTGAAGCTTATAATGGATGCAAAGCTTAAATACTTTGCTTATTATGTGTGGTTAATAGCGCTGTTTATAATTATTGGCCAAAGCCCCGTGCCTACATTTTTAAAATAATATACGTTTAATACCGGAGGTAAATAATGGATAACAGGCCTATTGGTTTTTTCGATTCAGGTGTCGGCGGGGTTACCGTAGTAAAAGAAACCATTAGAATTATGGATAAAGAAAACATAGTTTATTTTGGCGATACTAAAAGGGTACCCTATGGTGAAAAAACCCCGGCCCAATTATTAGAGTTTTCAAAACAGGCTATAGGGTTCCTTCTTAACAAAAATTGCAAATTAATTGTAATAGCATGCAACACCGTAAGCGCAAACTGTTTACCGCGGCTAAAAAGCATATATAATAATATAGATATTGTTGACGTTATTTCCCCAGTTGTGGAGGAAGCGGCTAGCACGGCTAAACATAATATAGGTGTGCTTGCAACCCGGGCTACAGTAAAAAGCAGGGCCCACGAACAGTTAATAAAAAAAGCCCGCCCTGATTTAAATATTTTTGGCATTGCCTGCCCTATTTTAGTGCATGCAGTTGAGGAAGGCTTCTACGATAGCCTTATCCCAGAAATTGCGCTACAAAAGTATTGTGAAGGTTATTGGGATAAAAATATTGATACCTATATACTTGGCTGTACCCATTACCCTGTAGCCCTTAACGCAATACGTAATGTGGTTGGCCAAGATAAAAATATAATTGACCCGGCAAAATCTACTGCATTACAAATCCAAAAACTATTAGAAATGAAAAATATACTAGCTGGCAATGCCACACCGGGATACCATTTTTATTATAGCGGCGGCAGCGAAAATTTTACTAATATAACCAAAACACTGCTCGGCTTAAAAGAAGGGCAGTATACATTCACTTTGCAGGGGTAGTTAAAATGCTTAGAATCAAATTAAGTGGGTTTAAAAAAATCCCTATTTTATTGTTTGCGGTAATTTTTTTATGTTCCTGTAAGGAAAGCCAACCCGAAATAAAAAAAACAGCAATTAATACTGTAAAAGAATTTACGATTTTTGTGGAGGGGCCTGAAGACAGGGCGCTTTTTATTAACCTAGCGGACAGGTTTAAAAATAGCGAATATTCGCTTAAAGTTTTAGATACCAATGATTTGTTAACTGCCAATGCTGATTTAGCTTTCTATAACCCAAATAATTATGATATGGAAAACTTGATTTCTGAAAATATAGTCAAGCCTTTAGACCCAGAAAGAATAACGCAGCTAGATGATTTTACAAAAAGTAAAATTAACATTAACGGAAATTTTTATTATGCCCCAGTAACTGCAGATGCGTTTGGCATAATTGTAAATACAAGTATGCTAGGCGATAAAATGCCCATGCTTGAATACCCTATATCGTGGGGCAGCTTAATAAATATTTCTGAAAGCCTTAATGGCTATGGCCTAAATATGTATGCAATGCCTGAAATTAAACGTAATAATTTCTTTATGGGTTTAGCCGCTTCTGTAGCTACCCAAGGTTTATCCGGCCAAGATATATCTATTGACCAAACTATCCTAAACCAATTAACCAGCTATTTGAAATCCATTTACGATGCTTCCAGCAGCAGTTTTAAAAATTATGGCTACGACCAGGCTTTAAATGAGTTTGCCAGTGGAAAAACGGCTATGGTTTTTGGCACAACCGAAGATTTAATGAACGTTTTATTTATCAGCCCTGACATCAGCCTGGAGTTTATCCCGCTCCCGCAAATATCTGACGGGTTCAGCAGCATCGCCCTAGATTATAATAGGGTAATTTCTATAACCGGCGACGAAAATGCACATGTATTTATAGATTATTTTTTTCAAAATGAAAACTTAAATTATTATATAAATTCGAACACATATTTTTCAGTAATTAGCACAGCTGTATCTGATATGCCCGAGTTAAATAAATTTAACCAAAATATATTTTCTTATGGCTATACTTTAAACTTAAATAATAAGCTGCCAAGCGAAGCGGCGGCCAAACTAATAGAGGGGTTCTCTTCTGTACTGGCAAATTGAGGAATTTAATTTTATAATAAAAACAAAGTTAGGGGTTATTTTATGAAGTCAAGGTTTGACCATTTTAATTTTAATGTTAGGGATTTACAAAAAAGCCAGGAGTTTTATGAAAAAGCGCTTGGTTTAAAGGAAGTGCGCAGAAAAGAAGCCTCAGACGGGTCGTTTATTTTATCTTACCTAGGCGACGGCCAAACAGGTTTTACACTGGAGTTAACCTGGTTACGTGATTGGGATAGGCCTTATAATTTAGGCGATTGTGAATTCCATTTATGTGTCCGGGTACCTGGCGATTATGATAAGCACCGGGAATACCATAAAGAATTAGGGTGCGTTTGTTTTGAAAACAAAGAAATGGGGCTATATTTTATTTCTGACCCAGATGGTTACTGGATTGAAATTTTACCTGAAATATAATTTTTAAAATTCAGGTAATTATATAAATGGGGTATAAAAACCGGTTTTAAGCTGATTAACCCGGGTTTCCTGCCCCATTTATTTTATGAAAATTATATCAGGCCCTGTATCATGGACTCGGAAGCTTTTATCCCATCTATAGCCGCCGACATTATCCCCCCGGCATACCCAGCACCTTCGCCAGCTAAATACAAGCCTTTAATATTGGACTCAAAATTACTGCCCCGGATAAACCTTATTGGCGATGAAGAACGTGATTCAGCAAAAGTCAGGGCCGCGTCATATGTATTAAACCCGTGCAGCTTTTTATCCAAATCATATATAGCCTCTTTAAACGCAAATAATAATTCGCCGGAAAAACAGCTGTTTAAATCAGCCAATGTAAAACCCGGTTTATAGGAAGGCGTAACGGACCCTATCGACGTAGAAGCTTTACCTATTAAAAAATCCCCCAATAATTGAACCGGCGCTTTAAAATCCCCGCCGCCAAGCTTAAATGCCTTTTCTTCCAGCGCTATTTGAAATTTTACCCCTTCAAAAACATCATTGCTTTTAAATTCATCCGCATTTATGCCAACAAGCAAAGCCGCATTGGAATTTTCTAAATCACGCCCATAGTAGCTCATCCCATTTGTCACAAGCCCCCCTTTTTCTGAAGCCGCGGCTACTACCTGCCCCCCAGGGCACATACAAAAAGTATAAACGCCCCTGCCATTTGAAGTATGTGTATTTAATTTATATTCAGCAGGGGGCAGCTTTTTATAAAAACCGCCATATTGGGACTTATCAATCATTTTTTGTAAATGTTCAATACGGAAGCCTACTGAAAAACTTTTACGGGCTATAGTAAGCCCCTTTCCGCCCAGCATATAAAATGTACTGCGTGCGCTATGCCCCAGGGCTAAAATAGCTTTATCCCCTTCAATATAATATTCGCCCCCTTCAGATTTTACTTTTAGGGCTACTAAACTATTACCCTCTACCTCTAAATCTATTAATTTATTTGAAAACCGGAATTCGCCACCGAGCTTAATAATCTTCCCCCGTATATTTTTAATGACAAGCTTTAAGTTATCTGTGCCAATATGCGGTTTGCTTAGGTACCCAATTTCTTCGGGGGCACCTGCAAAAATAAATTCATCCAAAATTTTTTTTGCCCTAAAATCATTAACCCCGGTTGTGAGCTTGCCGTCTGAAAAAGAGCCGGCCCCACCTTCGCCAAATTGGACATTGGATTCTTCATTTAAAACGCCTGTTTCAAAAAATAAATCAACATCCTTTTTACGCTCATCAACGGGCTTGCCCCGCTCTAAAATAATTGGCTTGGCCCCTGATTCAGCTAAAATTAGTGCTGCAAATAAACCGGCCGGCCCAGATCCAACTATTACAGGCCTTACTTTGCTATTAATTTTATTTAATTTATATTCATATGGCTCAATTTTTAAAATATCTTTATTATTTATATATTTGCCTTCGTTATCAAACGCTACATCTACAGAATACACATACATGATATTCTTTTTGTCCCGTGCATCAATAGACTGCTTGCTAACAGAAAACTTTTTAAAGCTTTTTATTTTTAGCTTTTTTTGCACCTTTAATTTTAAATCATTTAAACTGCTGCCTATGGGCATTTTTATATTATTGACCCGTATCAAATAAACCACCCCTAACGATTGCAAAGCACCAGGCCAAGCTTTGTATAGTATATATATAAAAAACAAATATATCAAGCTAAAGGCAACTTCTTTTTAGCCTTTATATTATTTAACCGAATGCGGAACAAAAAATGTTAATATACGTTATAATGCACATAATAAAATAATAACAAACATTTTATAACCGGCGGCAAAATAGGCGATGTATTTAATTGCCGCCGAAATAGTATAAAAAGGAAGGATAATAATAATGAAAAAATTAATTGCATTTTTGTTTACGGCGGTGGCTATATTGACCCAGGCTACTATTTTATCCGCCACAAGCTTACCCTTAGCTGAGGGCCTGCCTGCCAAAGTAACCGGCACAATCGTAAATGTAACCGGCAAATCTGTCGAGATAAAGCCAGATGGCAGCGATATAAATATTATTTTAAACCTTGGCGAAAGGCCTGTTATAATAGACTCCGCTTCCGGCCAGCCAGTTGCCCTTAATGACAGGGAACATGACAATGTAGTTGCTTATTATGGGCCTGCTACTACAAAAAGCATCCCGGCACAAAGCAATGCCATTGCTATTATCTGCAATGTTGAAGCCGGCTCCACACCACCGCAATATGCACAAGTGGAAGCTTTAGAAAAAGAAAACGGTGAACTTAAAGCCACTATCCTAAACGGCAGCATAATCGTAACAATAAATAAAGATACCCAGCTGTCCCCATACCTAACCCGGAATATAGTTACTATGGATATGATTGATGTTGGCTCAAAATTATTGATATGGTACCCTGCCGTTAACCTCAGTATGCCGGGCAAAGCAACAGCACAAAAAGCCCTGTATCTAGGCAGCGGGGCAAACCAGCCGGCAACACCCGAGGCCCCAACAGCCGAAGTGCCAAAAGCTTTGCCTGTACTAATCCAGGGCGAAATTGTAAAAACTACAGATAAAACCATCGAAGTTAAACCTAAAAATGGCGGAAACAATTTGGTGCTAAACCTTGGCGATAACCCTATAATAGTTGATTTTACATCAGGCCAGCCGGTTGAACTTAAAAATAGGGAAAATGATAACATCGCCGCATATTATGGGCCTGCAGTTGCGATGAGTATGCCGCCACAAAGTAATGCGCTTGTTGTTATGTTAAATGCGGTAGATGGCGGCGTACCGCCACAATATGCCGTAGCCGAAGCTGTTGAAATTAATGAAAGCCAAGCCAAGGTAACTATTAATAACGGCTCTGTTATCGTTACAATAAAAAAAGATGTGCCTATACTAACTTATTTAACTAAAAATATAGTAACACTTGGAGATATTAAAGAAGGGTCAAAACTTTTAATGTGGATACCTGTAGCCGCATTAAGCTACCCTGCCCAAGCAAATGCTGAAAAAGTTTTATTTTTAGGCAGCCCAGAAACTACCGGTAACGGGCAAATGGTAATTAAGCTACAGATTGATAATAAAGACGCTACGGTTAACGGATATAAAGTTGCACTCGATGCGCCGCCTATAATCTCTAATGAACGGACTATGCTCCCAATCAGGTTTATCGCTGAAAACCTTGGCTGCAATGTTGGCTGGGACGATAAAACAAGGACAGTTACAGTTTCTGATGGGGACATTAATATATCGTTACAAATAGGCAGTAACCAAGCTACTGTAAATGGTGAATCCGTATATTTGGATGCACCGCCTATTATTACCAACAACCGTACAATGCTGCCAATAAGGTTTATTGCTGAAGAGCTTGGCTGCGTAGTTGATTGGGACGATACATTCAGGACTGCTACAATTACTAAATAGCCAGAAACAATAAAAGGCCCGTTAATTTTTAACGGGTTTTTTTATTGTGGTTTAAAATTTATTTAGAAAGTTTTTTTATCATCCATTCTGATTCTGTAACGATACAAACTTCCTTGCTAAAATCTAATGCGAATAAGCCGATAAAAGATTTTGCATCTACCCTTATTGTATCGTCAGGTGAATGAAAAAAAACATCCTCATCAACTTTACATGCCATTTCTTGAACTTTTTGAATTTCTTGAATAGACTCAAATTTCTTCATAATCCTCATTGTAACAACACCTTTCATATTTAAAATTCAACAAAAAATAATATTCTATAATCAAACTTCGTAAAGACTATAATCTTAGAGGGTTAACTATTATGTGCCAAACCCAGGTTTACATTATAGCATAAACTAAAATAAAGTAAAACCATATATTTATAACGCCAGTAGCCTCGATTTGTACGGGCATCAAAAATGGCCCTCCGGGTGTGAAGAATACGCTGGAATTTAGCCGGGGGCAACCTATCCATTGAGGGTTGGCTGGGCTGACGTTACACGGCCGGGCCTTAACCCCTACTTCAATATATATACACCAGCACGCAGCCTATTCTGCCAAGACTCCAGATTTTTCTCGTCGGTATACTCTATTAATTCCAACATATAAACACCTTCATTCTCAGGCTCTATCGTGTCTTTAACATAATCAACTACGAAAAATAAATATGAGCCAATATCCGTAGTTAAAGTAAATGCAAATCGAACCGTCTCAGAACTTTTACCACCACGAATAGATTCACTGCTTGCAAAACCGCCTCTTTCACAAGATTGTATCTCTCCTTGAACCAATCTAAATAATTCATTAATACAATTCTCAATATCATCAGATTCATCCAATGATTTTTTAGAGAACAGTGATTTTAAAGCATTACTGTCTTTTCTAGAAACCGCTGATTTAATTTGCCCCATTCGTACATCTGCCTTGCTATCGCTATCATCAAAAATTATAACCCTGCCCCCTAAATGAGCACATGAATATAGTAATATGATAGCCAAAAATATTGAGGTTACGAGGTTTTTGCTTCCCACATGATTCCTCCTTAGAACAAAACTCATATCTATCACATTAATACTTCTTGAACGTTATCACCAAATTACTATTTTCATCTCTTGACCAAATAGCAAAGGCATACCCATCTTTGAACTCATCCTGGGAATTTTCTACCCTGTCTGCCTAATAAATTGTATAGACCCATTATGCAAGAAAATCCCATTAGGTTTAATGGACTGCGCCCATTTTATTTTTCAGTATATCATACCGGCAAATTTTTCGAGTTCAATTCATACCATTTGGGATTTTTTATTTGGATTTTTAACACAGCCCACTATTTCCAGTTATGCCACTACCCTAAAATATATTTGTTTATCGTCACTAAAAGCATCGGCTACGCGCTTTCCCTACTAAAAAGATTAATGCTGCAATTATTTATACCAGTTTATTCAATCCAGTTATCATCTGCATTATTCCACGTCGCAAACCCATCGGTCCAGTGATCTTGGTTAAGTTCGTATGCATCAATGTAAAAGCAATCATCTGAATACCTATTAAAACCTTTTTTAGTTTTAAATTTATTTTTAGTACATTCTGCATTTTCCTTTGAATCGTATATGCCTATAATTTTTGTTTCTTCAACAATTTCGCCCTCAGTTATTTCATACTCATAACTGTGCTGTAGCAAGTATACTATCAAAATACACCGCCCTTTCCAAATAACATTAAAATCCAATTTTCATCAGCATACTTCATCATCCAAAATGGGTACCAAAATATTTCTTAAGTTTATTTGGTGGAAATACACTTTAAAGCACTTTTATCATAAACATTTCCTGCGGCTGTTCGAACGGCGTGTTGTCCAACACTAGGCAACCTTTATCCAGATACCCAAGTTTTCTATAAAAATGTTGTGCCTGTTCGTCAACTTGCGTTGAAGTCATAACCATTTTATAACCAAGCCCGCGCATTTCATTTTCCCAAAGCAGCAGCGCCTGTTTTCCAAAGCCCTTTTTATGATAGCCACTTTCAATGTGAATAAGAGTGAGAAAGGGCGTGTTGTCCCAAAATAAATTGTACCGCATCACGCCAATGGGCTTATCATCATCACTTATAATATAACCGCGCCTGTCACGAATTTTTAACTGCAATTCATTTTCGCCCATGTGTTTATCGAGCGCAACCCAAAACGGTTTATCGTTTTCAAGCACATATCTAATCCTAACCATTTTTCCACCGCCTACCATCTGCATTTGGCTTAATTCTAACAGGCACGGGGCAATTTTGCAATTTCAATCTAAAGAGGCCGCCGCAATGGCAATTTATTATTGTGTGAAAATATCAAAAAATCTCCAATAGCAGTGGAGAGTTTATGAACTTTATAATATAAACATTGGCACCATATCGGGGGGAAAGCATTTGACGGTTTTATGGTCTTTGTACTAATCTTGAGGACAAATTTCTTCTATCCTAGAAATCAACCACAGGCGCTGGAAAATGCCAAGTGCGAAAGCATGTGGGTTAAAAAGAAGCCATTTATGGCAGATTAAATACTAAATCATTAATCATGGATTATATTTAAATCTATTGTTTTCAGATATTTTATGAAATATTGGAATAACCACCGTATTTGTCATTCTATCGGTGGCATTCCACCTCTTATCAAACACAAACTATTTTTTGAGGTATTGGTTAACGCCGCATGATTTTCCGGGCCCCATATCAACAATTATTGACAGAACCAATTTCAGCCTCCGTTATCTAGAAAAAACTGATGGCAATTGACGTTTCTTTAAGTGGGCCTGACGCATTGCCAATGAGAATGACAGTCAGCGAATTCCCTTCAAATATTCCGTTATACCTGCGCCACCCCTTGTCTGTTTCCGTTTGGTACCCTTCAAAAAGCCCTGGCAGGATATTCTCATACCATGCGGCAGTCTCGCTGAAACCATCAGTGTTGATATAATGGAAGGTGTCGGCGCTCTTATCGAAAAAATCGTCAACGGCACTGCCGGGACATACAAGAGGCTGTATGAGTTTTAGGCGTTCATCCAGCAGCGCCGCTTCTTCTAAGGCCTGTTGCCCAAATCCCTCCGGATAAAGCGAGGGTTCCGGCTCCGGCGGTTCATAGCGAAGTGCCTGCGTGACCGCGCCAAAGCCGGTAATTTCATACAGGGCGCCCATATCGAAAATCAGTTTGCCCTCCTGGAACGTGCAGACAAAAGAACTTCCGTCCGTCATGGTGAACCAGTAGCGAAGCTCGTCATCTGTGTGCATACCGCCGTTCTTCCGCATCACGCGGATTTCAGACAAAGCGTGGAACACGCTTCGGATAACATTTTCATCCGTTGACGTTATGGGTGTGCCGCCAGAAAACGAATCCCAAACCACAGACACGGAGACGGGGAAGCCACTCTCAAAGTTTTCCGCGAACGTTAACCCCTGTTCGCCGATGAACTCAAAAAGCGGCGTACCGGCTGACAAATCCGCCTTTTCCACTGCTTCTTCCGCAAACGCCTCAATCTGCTTACAAACGCGTTTAAATGCCGGCGGGCCCTCCGTATCCGCGTTAAGCCCCCCCTTTGACGTTTCTCCCTCAGCCGTTTCCACCCGAATGGTTACAATGTCTCCGTCCATTACGCCGGTTTCAATCCATTCCGGCAGCTTCGTATACGCTCCGCTGGTTACGGCTTTG
>JAITVM010000277.1 GCA_031285815.1 Clostridiales bacterium
ACAACAAACCCAAACTCTTTTTCTTCGGTGTCCACCACTTCTTTAGGCGGCCCCGAAAAATTAATAATATTTGTATGCTGCTCTTTCATATTTTCTATTTTTATATTAGACAGTGGCCCATAAGTCAAAGCTTTTTCTAATATAGAGCCTGGGTTATTAGAATGGACATGGACCTTCACTATTTTTTCATCACAAACAACAACAATCGAATCCCCTATTGTTGTTAAATAATTTTTCAAAACGTCTTCCAGTTTTTCGTTTTCTTTTTCGAGGTTAATAAAGAACTCTGTACAATAAGCGAATTTTATATCCACATCTATTGTTGCAGAAACCCCAGAAGTTTGAACCTGGCCCCCGCTGCCAATCTCAAGGGTATAGTCATTGCCTGTACGCAGCGCCTCAAGTGCCCCTTCACAAAAACATAAAAGGCCTTTGCCCCCTGCGTCAACAACCCCAGCCTGTTTAAGCTCGGGCAGCATATCGGTGGTTTTATCCAAAACCTCCATTGCATATTCATAAACCTGCTCTAAGCTTTTTAATATATCCTTGCCCTCGCCAGCTATTTCTGCTGATTTAGTGGCGAAGGCCTTTGCAATTGTTAAAATAGTACCCTCTTTAGGTTTCATAATCGCTTTGTAGGCTGTCAATTGCGCTTTTAGAAAACCGGCGGCCAAATCATCAAAGTTCGCTAACGGCTTATCCGCAAGCGCTTTAGCGAAGCCCCTAAACAATTGTGAAACAATAACGCCTGAATTTCCACGCGCCCCCCGCAAGGAGCCATTAGACGCCGCCTTTGCAACATCATATATATTAGGGGTATTTAATTTCTCAATTTCCCTAGCGGCCGCTAAAACCGTCAAAGACATATTCGTCCCAGTATCTCCATCAGGGACCGGAAAAACGTTTAAAGAATCAATTAGCTGTTTATTTTTGTTTAGTGAATTTGAGCCAGCTATCACCATATTTTTGAATGTGTTGCCATCAATAATTCTTATCGCCAAAACTATTTTCCTCCTTGATTCAATTATTATCTACCCGCACACCTTCAACAAAGATGTTAATGCGGGCTACTTTTATACCAATAAACTCTTCTACTTTATATTTAATGGTATTCATAATACTATCAGCAATAGCGGCAATATTGGTCCCATACTCTACTATTATATGGACGTCAATAACAAAGCCCTCTTCCAATACTAAAAGCTTAATGCCCTTGGTTAGGGATTCGCGTTTTAATAGCTGGACTATGCCGTCTTTTACATTTTTAGCGGCCATCCCAACTATGCCGTAACAATCCATAGCGGCAACTCCGGCAACTCTGGCAATTACTTCATTTTCTATAGTAATAAGGCCATATTCATTTTTTATTTTCGATGGCATATATTTTCCTCCTTATCAATTTATACTACCCATATATGAATCGGACAGCACTGTATTTAAATTATAGCGGTTCAAATTTAATATAAATTGAATTCATTTTCACAAAATTAATTTCTATTATAACCAATAAAATTCTGTTTATCAATTAATTTATCACAAAAATAAAGTTGCATAATTTGATTTTTTCTGTTAGACTAACATTTGTCATGTTAACCCCATATAAAATGATAGATAAAATTTTTCAATCCCTCACTTGAAACAAGTGAGGGACGCTGTAGTTTTGATAAATTTTATCTCGCTAAAGCGCAGGGCAAAGCTACCCACAGTTTTAAAGCTGCTTGATTTAGATAGGGTTAGCAAAAAAGATTTCCAGGAGGTGCACAAGAAATGGCAAAATGTGAAATTTGTGAAAAAGCCCGCCTTAAGGGGCATAGGATAAGCATTACCCGTAGCCAGGTCTCAAGAAGGGCCAATAAAGTTTGGAAAGCTAACATTAAAAAAATAAGGATAGTAGAAAACGGCACGCACAGGACTATTAACATCTGCACAAAATGCTTGCGTTCTAATAAAGTAACACGTGCTGTTTAGCCGGCATGCAGTACCGGAATAATATAGGCACACGGATAATAGTTAATTAACCGGTGCCTTTTTTTTTACCCCATTTACAATATCATATATTTCCCGCTTAGGGACACCTCGGTCTTTTGCCACTTGTTTGATAGCATCTTTTTTACTAAGGCCGGCATACTCTTTCATATGCTCCATTACAGGCACAGCACCCCACTGCTTTTCCCCGTCCTCTATAATGCTGCTTATCTTTTTGCCTTCAACCACAATTACAAATTCGCCCTTTATTTCCCGGCTGGAAAAAATATCAATTACATCTAAAAACCGGCCCCTAACGGTTTCTTCAAATACCTTTGTCATTTCTCGTACAACAGCTATTTCACGCGGCCCCAAATATTCATAAAGCAATTTCAAGGTTTTTAATAAATGGTGTGGGGACTCATAAATAATTATGGTACGGGCTTCATTTTTGAGCACATTTAATATGAAGCCAAGCTCTTTTTTATCAGTAGGCAAAAAGCCCTCAAACACATACCGCCTTGATGGCAGGCCAGATAAAACAAGTGCAGTAATTACAGCTGTGGGCCCCGGTATGGCCACAACTTTTATATGGTTTTCGTAACATAAATTAACTAAACCCTCACCTGGGTCAGATATTGAAGGCATACCCGCATCTGAAACAAGGGCAATTTTTTTCCCCTCTAATAGCATTTCAATCAGCTTCGGGCCCTTCGAATGTTTATTATGTTCATAATAAGATGTAAGCGGAACATTAATTTCAAAATAGTTTAAGAGCCTAGCACTATGCCTCGTATCTTCCGCCGCAATCAGATCTACGCTTTTTAAAATTTTAAGGGCCCTTGCAGAAATATCTTCAAGGTTACCTATCGGGGTACCACATAAATATAATATACCTTCCCCCATCAACAGCCTCCATAATAAATATCATTTATTTCATCAGTATACCTTCCATCGGCGCCATATATAATTAACGGCTTTAACACATTAAGCATTGGCTTCGCCCCCCGTACCGCTTCAACTAGCACCATAGTAGGCCCCTTATCTATTTTGGGGTAAACAAATTGAATTGTTTTAGCCCCTAATTTATATCCGGCCATAAGCGTAATAATATCAGTTAACCTATGCGGCCTATGTACCATATAAAACCTGCCATTCGGTTTTAGAAGTTTCGATGATACCGAAATAACATCCTCTAAAGTACATAAAACTTCATGCCTTGCTACCGCTTTTGCTTCAAAATTATTTTTAAGCCCACCATCTGTAACAATATACGGTGGGTTTACAGTAATTACATCAAAAAAAGATTTTTTATAAATATCACAGGCTAATTTTAGGTCCCCGCATTTAATTTCTATTTTATCCCTTAAATTATTTAAATCCACACTACGCTGTGCCATTTGGGCAGGCCCTTCTTGAATTTCCAGCCCATAAAAAAATTTGCCGTTAGTCTTTGCCGTTAAAAGTATCGGTATTATACCGGTGCCAGTCCCCAAATCCAGCGCTATTTCATTTTTTTTTATTTTTACAAAATAAGATAAGAGCACTGCGTCACAGCCAAAGCAAAACTTTTCTGGGTTTTGGATAATTAACAAATTATCCCTATGTAAATCATCTATCCGTTCATTATCATATATCTCCACATTATTTATCCGCATACCATCACCATATTCTAGCAAAAATAAATTATAATACTAAAATCAGTAGAAAACCTGCGTATATATACGGTGATTTTCTACTGATACGCTGCCTCAAGAGCCCACCTTCATTTTATTGCTAATTATTTGTCATCCATCAAGGTTTTAAGCTCCGCCAATTCCGCATCTGAAAGGGATTCGTCCTTTATCCTCTTGCGCTGCATTACTTTTATCTCTTCCGCATTATAATAATCGATCGCAATATCGTCTTTATTCTTAGTACGCACAGCCACTTTTACTAGCTTACGGAGCACATTTACGCTTAATACTTCCCCGTTGCCGTTAACAGTATTTACTATGTCGCCCACATTGGGCAATAGCTTATTTAATTCGATATATGCCTCTTCCTCGTATTTTAGGCAGCACATAAGCCTACCACAAATTCCGGATATTTTAGCCGGGTTAAGCGAAAGGTTCTGTTCTTTTGCCATTTTTATAGACACAGGCTGAAACTCTGATAAAAAAGTCGCACAACAAAGCGTTACGCCACAAATGCCCATGCCGTTAACCATTTTAGCCTCATCGCGCACCCCTATTTGCCTCAGCTCTATACGGGTCCTAAAAATAGCCGCCAGGTCTTTAACAAGCTCCCTAAAATCCACACGGCCATCAGATGTAAAATAGAAAATAACTTTATTTTGGTCAAATGTAAATTCTGCATCGATAAGCTTCATATCGAGCTTATGTTCTTTAATCTTCTTATAACAAATTTCAAAAGCGTCATTTTGCTTATCTATATTAGCTTGATGTATAACAGCATCTTCCTCGGCTGCTATACGGATAATTTTTTTTAACGGCATAACTACTTCGCTTTCTTTAACGAAACGGTTAGAAATCTCTATCATGCCATATTCAACACCCCTAACAGTTTCAACAATAACATGCTGGCCCCTGTCTATAACTGTACCATCTGGGTCAAAATAATATATCCTTCCAACGGGTTTAAACCTGACGCCTACAACTTCTATCATAAACCTTTCCCCTTTATTCCATCATCGCTATTAGCATAACCTCAACTGTCAAATTAAAATTGCTATTATAATAAAAACAATACCTAGCCCTGTCTATAGCATCTAGTATATTATATAATTTATTTTTGGGATACAGAAAGGCTTCCCTCTGTATTATAACTAAATTTTCCTTATCTAAAACAAAATCAGCATCTTTTGTTTCTTTAAATACCAAAACATCCCTAAACCACGCGTACATAAAATCCAATACTTCTTTGATATTCGGTTTATATTCTTCAAACAATTTAACTGACGCAAATAAACCCAGCAGGTCTTTATCCCTAAACCCTGACAAAAAAGAAGTTACTTTACCCCGCATCCCTCTAACAAAATCATCATTTATAAAATCTAAAGCCTTGCCTATGCTCCCCTCCGAATAGAAAGCAGCTGCCCCTGCCGAAGCTTCGGGCACACTTTTTTTAAATTCCAAATACTGCTTTATTTCACTTTCCGGAAGCGGCTTTAGCTTTAGCAGTACGCACCGCGACAAAACAGTCGGCAGGAACATTTTATAATTCTCCGACATAAAAATGAAAACTGCGTACGCAGGCGGCTCTTCAATTGTTTTTAATAAAGCGTTTTGTGCCTGCACCGTTAGCTTGTCCGCATCATCAATAAGGAAAACTTTGTATTTCCCCCGATATGGCTTTATAGAAACGGGCTTGTTAATATTGGTGCGGATTTCATCAACCCCAATTGTTTTTTTATCTTGAAGCCCAATATAAAAAACATCCGGGTGGTTCTTATTATCAAAAGCCTTACATGAAACGCAATTTAAACAAGGCTTCGGGCCATGCCCTTCACATTGAAGGGCTTTTGCAAATATATCTGAAATAAAAGTTTTGCCGGCCCCCCCCGCCCCGTCAATAATAAATGCGTGGGGTATTTTCTGCCCATTTATAATATTCCGTAAATATTTTACGATATTTTTATTCCCAGCAACATCATCAAACGTATACAAAAACAACCACCTTCTTGTAGCCAAAAAGCTATACTGTATAAATAAACCCATTTATGGCCAGTTTGAAATTTATTGCCTAAAGCTGCCCATTTTCAGTATAATAACACAGCTTTTATCTTGTATCAATAAGGTTGTTTAATAAGCCCAATAAAAAACTGCACTATAAAATTTTATAGCACAGTTAATCAAATACAAGGTTCATATAATAATATCAAGCAACAGCCCCCTAATTTGGCCTGTCTTCTCCAAAATAGTAATATGGTCTTTTTCTTTTTTTAAGAGCTCTTTTGCTAAATCGTCAAGGTTTTTATTAACCAGCTTAACAATGCCATAAACCCTATGCCTACCGCGCCTATCTAAAAAGTTTTCACGCGAGAATTTATGCGAATTGGTAACCACTTCATTAACAAAATCTGTTATCAAGCCACGGTATTTTTTTAAGTCCTTAAGGTCCGCATGTTCAGCTATTTTTGAACCAACTTCCGAAATATCTTCTATAAGGCCCTTTAGGCGGGCAAAAAGCCCACTATCTTCCATCTTATTAAGGGTGAAAGAAAAGTCGTCAGATTTATTTGGTTTCGTAACTTTTTTTAATTCGCTTGGGCTTGTAGTTAAAATTTCAGAAATTTTTAAATCCATTTATTATAACTCCCTTTAGTTTTTAGATTTTTTTAAACTCCGCAACATCTACTACAAAAATAGTTGCACCGCCAACCGTAACCTCGATAGGGTATGATGTAAATGACTCGTTTGTTGAGCCTGTTGGTGCCCCGATAGATGTGAGCTGTTTACGCGATTTACATTTTTTTTCGATAATGTCAACAACCTCTGATACTTTATCATCATCTACCCCACAAATCAAAGTAGTATTCCCAGCCCGTAAAAATCCGCCGGTACTTGCTAGTTTAGTTGCAGAAAAGCCCTTTTCGCTTAAAACATCCATTACTAAAAAAGCATCTTCATCATGAATTATTGATAAAACAAGTTTCATAAATAAAACCCCCTAATCTTTAAATAATTGTTTTTCTATAAAACAAATTATTTCGTTATGTATTTTAACAGTTTCTCCCAAAGCATCGATTCTATGTATACGCCCAGGAAATTTTAGAAATAAATCTTTATACCCAGAATAAACTTTTTCATGAAAAGCTAAACCTTCCGACTCAATACGGTCTAACCCAGTTGCATTTTCCCTACGCTTTAAAGATGCCTCTGGTGTTATGTCCATAAAAAAAGTTATATCCGGCAATAGACCGCCGATCCCAAACTTATTTATATTTAAAATATTTTCGGCACCCAATCCCCTGGCATATCCCTGATAAGCGACCGAAGAATCGATGAACCTATCACAAACCACTATTTTTTTAGCCAATAAAGACGGCTTTATTACAGAGCCAACAAGCTCTGCCCTAGCTGCCGCATATAATAAAGCTTCGGTATAAGGTGAAATATCATTTTCCATAATTATAGACCGGATTTTTTCTGAAACAAAAGCCCCGCCGGGCTCCCTCAACATAATTGCAGGAATATTTTTTTCAATTAAATAATCATACAGCATTTTAACCTGCGTAGTCTTACCAGAACCATCCAAACCTTCAAAGCTAATAAACAAGCCCCTATACATAAACGCACTCTCTCTTTGTTCTATATCGTTATATTTATTATATCATATTAGCTTAGCTTTTGTTATTAATTATAACGAATAAACCTTTTTTTAATTTAACTAATGCAGGCTAAAAAAAAATATATTTTTTTGACAGTAGTTGGTTAAACTAAATTTTAAAAGATGAAAGGGGCATAAATTTTATGAAAAAAAGGGCCTTAAGGCGGTTAACAGCATTTGTAATAGCCCTAGCCTTTATAGCCAATCCGTCAACATTAGTTTATGGCATAGCACCGGAAAGTAATACTTACCTAACTAAAGAGGAATTATTGTCTAACCCTGAAATGCATATTACTATTGGCCAATTTGCAATGCTAATCAACCAAGCATTAAATTTTCAGCCAGCCGCCAAAG
>JAITVM010000288.1 GCA_031285815.1 Clostridiales bacterium
ATAACAAGTGGGTTAGAAAAAAAAGAAGAGTATACTTTTGATGATAAAAAGACAATATCGGGTTTAGCAAATACCAACACAAAAATAAGTTTTCAAATATTCAGGAAGAATGACAAAAACGAATTTGTGCTTGTTGAAAATAGCCCTGTAATTGTTTCTAAGCCAGGTATTTTTAATAAAGAGCTTAACTTGGAATTAGGCGAAACTAAGCTGGTAATTTTAGCAGAATATAAGAGAAAAAATGCACGGGCCGAGGTAATTATTTACCGCTTAGACCCAGGTATAAAAGAAGAGCTTGAAAACTATCTTTTACCGGAACAAAAAATTAAGGGCCTTAGGCTGGCCCCATAGTTTTTTGATATATAAAAAACAGATTTGCCCATAACGCGGTTACCAATCCGCGTTTTTTTATTTGCCAAAACTAACCCAAAAAAATGTTTTGAATTATTTCGTTAGATATAGTATATTTATACTAAGCAAGTAGGTATTTTATTAATCATCCTCAATGTTTTTAAAAGGTGAAGTATATGAAATCAAATAGGGTTAAAAATATCGTTATCTTTTTATTGGTTATTCTTTTGATATATCAAACAGTCCGGTTATGGTTTATGGATATTTCAAACCATAACCTTTTTTCGACTTTCCTCCCTAATACGCTTGAATTATCTAACGTTAATATAGAGCAGCCATTTCACTGCCCCTACAGGGTTATTTATAACCCCGGTAGCGGTGAATTTAAAATTACCTACCAAGGCATAAAGGATAAAATCAAACTATACGGGTTTTATGATATTTTAAAATCCCCCCAAGCCCTATCTTTTGAAGAGAGCGGCCCTATAGATTTAAGCAATGCACTGGAGCGCCGGTCATTTATTTACCAATATAATTTTACAATGGATACCGGCTTATTTTTGAGTAGCTTTGGCAAGACTAAAAGAAATGAATTGTCACGGTTTGACTCCTTCGATACAATAATAATATCCCCTGACCGTGAGATTATAAACACTGTTACTATATATTTCATAGATTCGGAAAACAATATGTCATATAAATATAGTTCGGTAATCAAAAATAGCCTTTATGAGCAAGTTAACAGTTACCTTGACGAAGGCAATGACTTTTCTGGCATGCTTTATGAATCGTCTGCTTTAAAAAAATGGCCTATATTTAGCGAAAATGTTTTCTACCCAAAATGGGGGGAAAGCGGCTTCGAATATAGCCCATTAGAAATCAGCAACCCATATTTTAATTCTAACGGCAAAGAAGATTTTGTAAATATAAGGCAGCAAACATATGTTTTCTTTGACAACCCGGTTATAAATAATAGCTCGCCTTTCCCTGATACCGGTGAAACACAAGGCTTTTTATATAGTGACAATGGGCAAAAGGCGGTTAGGTATTACTTGCAAAATAAACATATGCTAGAGTACACAAATTTTGGCGATTTCAGCAGCTATAAAAAAACAACTGTATGCGAAGATTATAATTCCGCAATACGTTTTGTAGAAAACGACCCTTACATTATAAATGATTTTTATTTAAGCAGCTATGCCCCAGAAGATAACCAGACGGTATTCTATTTTGATTACGCTATAAACGATTTTAAAATAGAAGTATCTAACCAAATGGATATTGCGCACCATATAGAAGTAACTGTCGAAAACGGGATGGTAGTTAGCTATAAAAAATTGGTATTAAACTATTCCGGTTTAAAGCCTTTAGGCTCAATTACCACCACCTGTGAAGAATTAGTAATGGACCTTCAGAAAAACGAACAAGAAGGCTTGGTCATAGAAAATATAGAATTAGTTTATATCGCGACAGCTAAAAATGGCCAGGAGGCTTTTGACAACCTTTATTTAAACTGGGGCGTCAAACCCTTTGGCAAAAATGTTACTATTACAAGGCCCGCTTAACCTCCATAGAGTTTCCACTGATACGGTTAATAGGTAAAAATTTGGGAGTTGTTGAATTATGGAATGGCCAAAAGCTAAAACTATAATTATAATTACATTGCTACTATTAAATGCCGCCTTTGCTTACCTAAACATTACAATGGGGGCAGAGCCTTCAATTTATAACTTCAATAAAGAAGAAATAATAAAAAAACTTTCTCAAAACAATATCAGTTATAGTTTTTCAGATGAAACAGAGTATAACGAGCTCGAAAAAATTTCATTTGTTAAATTTGAGTATGATTATGATAAAATAAACCCTATTTTTTTTGAATACCCTGAAAGCCTTGAATCTAAAATAGAAGCCGAAAATTTAGTCTACAGTGACGAGACCGGAACTTTAATAGGCGAAGATTATAAAAACAGCTTCATTTATGTATCACAGTCCCAACCAAGCTTTATTAAAACTGGCATCCAGGCCGCCGAAGGGCTGTGCAGGGAAGCTATGCAAAAGCTCGGCCCAGAATTTAAAGGCTTTAAACAAGAAACCGCAACTTACGACCCCGATAACGAAAATGCTGTTGTCATAGTATACAAACAATTTTTTAAAGGCTACAAAATAAATACGAACGAAGTACTGTTCCGTGTTGATAATGATAAAATCATATATGCCTCTTGTGTATATTTTAAGCCAGTGGAATTTTTAAAGGAGAGCCGGGCAGATATATACTCTTCATTGGATGCTGTGTTCGCTTTTATGGCGTATAAATCGGCGGCGGATGCATCTGCTGCATTAAGCCAGCCAAGCGGGGCTATAATTGACAAGATATCCTTAACCTACGAACGGGACCAGTTAAGCGGCGACGAATCTTTTATACCGTGCTATGCTATTTATTTGAACAACGAGATACGGCCCGTTTTAGTAAACGCTTACAAAAATATCATTATTGAATGAGGGGTTGTGAGGTTGTAGCAATGAAAAATATATTAATTATAGATAAAGCCAAAAATGCAAGCCGTGAGGTTTTTGAAAAAGTTATAGACAAATCTGAAGATGTACATTATTATTTATACGTCAATTACCCTGAAGACATATATTTAAAATTTAATAATACTTCTGTAACTAGAATTAACAATATTTTAAACATTTTTAAGAAAAAATTTGATATAATTGTGTTTATCTCTTATACGATAAAGGGTTTGCGGTTTACGAGCCGCGCGCTCATTAGCTTTTTACTCTTAAAACCAAAAATATTTTGCCAAAACTTATCCGGGGAGTTATTCGAAATCCGCCGTGTTAAAATATTTTATTTGGCCTTAGTTTATTATTCGCAGAAGCTTTTGTGGTTTTTGTTTACCCTGCCATTAACTATTTTAATTTATTTTTTTAAGTTCCTTTTTTTCATTAAACAATCTGTATGTAACCTGTTATCAAAACATATTAATATATTTAAAAAATCAAAAGATACAAATTAATAATTTGTTTTTATAAATCTGAAGAGGTGTGCGTCTACAATGGAGTATATAGTTTTAAAAGGGCAAAACAGGCTGGCTGGGGAGGTAAATATAAATGGCGCTAAAAACGCGGCAGTCGCAATAATCCCAGCCGCATTGCTTGTAAATGATATTTGTGTTATTGATAATTTACCTAATGTAGAAGATATTTACTGCTTAATTGATATGCTAACAAGGCTTGGCGCAAAATGCGAGTTCCGTGATAGGCACTGCTTGGTTATAGATAGCCGCGGGCTAACCTTCCAACCGGCAACTTATGAATCTGTTATGAAAATACGTGCCTCCTATTATTTGTTGGGGATGATGCTTGGCAGGTTTAAAAAAGCCGAAGTGGCACTCCCCGGCGGATGCAATTTTGGGACAAGGCCTATAGACCAGCACATAAAAGGCTTTGAGGCCCTCGGGGCAAAAGTCACAATCGAGCACGGGATGGTAAAAGCCGTAGCTGACGAATTAGTTGGCACCAATATCTATATGGACGTAGTCAGCGTTGGCGCCACAATAAATATTATGCTCGCCGCAGTTTATGCAAAAGGCGTAACCGTGATAGAAAACGCTGCTAAAGAGCCGCATATCGTAGATACCGCAAACTTTCTAAACAAACTTGGAGCAAAAATAAAAGGTGCGGGCACGGATGTTATTAAGGTCACCGGCGTAGAAAAATTATCCGGCGGCGAATATACCATTATCCCAGACCAGATAGAAGCAGGCACATATATGATTGCCGCCGCTGTTACCCATGGTGATGTTATAGTTAAAAATATAATCCCAAAACACATGGATTCCTTATCGGCTAAGCTCCAAGAAATGAACTGCCAAATTGAAGAAGGCGATGATTATATCCGCGTAACCGCCGGCCACAACCTTGTTGGCGTAAATTTAAAAACAATGTCTTACCCTGGCTTCCCAACAGATTTGCAGCCACAAATGTCTGCGCTATTGTCAACCTGCAACGGCGACACAAGTGTTATAACCGAAACTGTTTGGGATAACCGTTTCCAATATGTAAACGAATTAAAAAGGCTTGGCTGCAACATAACTGTTGAAGGCCGCGTTGCTGTTATTGAAGGGGCATCGTGCCTTACCGGAGCTGAAGTCAAAGCTACTGATTTGCGGGCAGGTGCAGCACTTATAATAGCAGGCCTTGCTTCTAGCGGGGAAACCAAAATTAGCAACGTAAAATACATTGACCGCGGCTATGAAGACGTCGAAAACAAACTAAAATCGCTCGGGGCCAATATCCGCCGTATTGAAGAATAACAAAAGCCCAATTAAATATTCCGCTTTTGCGGGGTTAATATAATAAAAAGGTGAACTTTTAATGGCTATAAAATTTTGTTCAATTGCCAGCGGCAGCGATGGCAATTGTATTTTTGTTTCCTCCGGCAGCACAAAAATACTAATTGATTCCGGGCTTAGCGGTATAACAATTCAAAAATCGCTACTCGGGATCGGCGTCGAACCTAGTGAAATAGATGCTATTTTTATTACACATGAGCATAAGGACCATATCCATGGCGCCGGTATTTTGTCCCGGCGGTTTTCTATACCTATATACGCTTGTGAACAAACTTGGTTTAATATGAATACGTTCATCGGCCCAATTTCCGAAAAAAACAAACATTATATTTATAGGCAAGAAAGCTGCTTTATTAATGACATGAAAATAGTGCCCTTTGAAATCCCGCATGATGCCATAAGCCCGGTAGGCTATACTATTTTTACAGAAGGCTGCAAAATATCTGTAGCTACAGATATTGGCCATATCACAGATACAATAAAACAGAATATATCTGATTCGGATATATTATTGATAGAATCAAACCATGACTTAGATATGCTCAAAAACGGGCCATACCCTTATGTATTGAAAAAACGCATTATGGGCGGTTTCGGCCATTTATCTAACGACGCATGCGGGCATCTTCTTGTTGATATAATGTCCGAAAAATTAAAATACATATTTTTGGGCCATTTGAGCAGGGAGAATAATAACCCTTCCCTTGCTTATAAAACAGTTAGCAGCATCCTCACCGAAAACAATATTGACATCGGTGGCAATTTACAGCTTTCCGTAGCCAACCGTGGCATAGTATCTTTGCCTGTTGTAATATAAGGCTGCTGTATATGAAGGTTACTATTTTGGCAGTTGGCAAAATTAAAGAAAAGTATTTTACTTTAGCTATTGAAGAGTATGTTAAGAGGCTTCAAAAATTTGCTAAAGTTAATATAATTGAACTCAATGATGAAAAGGCCCCTGAAAACTTGTCATTATCTCAAACCGCCACCATTAAAAAGCTTGAAGGCCGT
Organism: Clostridiales bacterium; assembly: GCA_031285815.1. Taxonomy (GTDB): domain Bacteria; phylum Bacillota; class Clostridia; order Lachnospirales; family JAITVM01; genus JAITVM01. Next base: position 5,721 of record JAITVM010000288.1, read on the forward strand.
AGGGTATTAAAAAATATCGGCCCTGATGGCTTTGTTTTTGCGCTTGAAATAAGTGGGGCAAAATATACGTCAGAGGGCTTTGCTGAACTAATTTCTGCTAAAAAATTATCGGGCTATAGCCATTTCTATTTTATCATAGGGGGCTCTTTAGGGTTGAGCAAAGAGGTCCTTGACCGCGCTGACCTAAAAATTTCATTCTCTGATATGACATTCCCCCACCAGCTAATGCGTGTTATCCTGTTAGAGCAAATTTATAGGGCGCATAAAATATGCGCTAACGAACCCTACCATAAATAACAGCACACAAGCCTTTTGCAAGCCAAACCGGTTTAGTAACCCAATTATAATTATTTGATGTATATAGTTATGTTATAATCTATTTCAATTCAGTTTTTATAACCGGGGGGGCATCAATGAAAAAAATAATCATTTTCTTTATAGCCTTAGCGCTATCTGCTATTTATTTTTACGGCAATGCAAATGGCCTTTTAATTAAATTTTATGATTCTGCTATACAAGAAAGCTTTATGGCAGAGGATATACATACGGAAGATATTTTAATTGACAGCACTAGCCCATCAAAAGAATTTGAAGGCACCTCGAAAAAAGAGGTCTACTTATCGGCTAATACCGAAATAGAAAGCCAAACGGGCTACCTGGCAAAAAAATTAGACGCCTACGGCAACCCCATAAGCAATGAATTATCCTATAGAAACTTACTGGCGCCCGAACATCAAAAAGCATATGACCAAATCTATTTTAGCGCTTTAAATTGTACACCCAAATTCCTTTTAAATGCTAACGTTACAGAAGCCGAATTTTCTAATATTTATGAGGCTGTTAAATATGACAACCCAGAAATATTTTGGCTAAATTATTATTGCAATTACTATTATGATACAAATACCAGCCTTGTAAAAGAAGTCAGCCTTAATTATAATGTCACCCTCTACTATCTTGACAAGGCAAAAGCGGAATTTAAAAATTCTACGCAGTCTGTGCTCGAATTGGCTTTGGAAATTGAAGATAAAACTTCCCAAATTAAATTTATCCATGACATACTTACAAACGTAAATGATTATGACAATTACAATGCCTTGGACCAATCTGCCTATAGTGCTGTTGTATCAAAAAAATCTGTATGTGCGGGGTATGCCGCTGCTTTTCAATTCTATATGCAAAAGCTAGGGGTCCCTTGTGCAACTATAATCGGCGCTAGTGAAGGCACGCCGCACGCATGGAATATTATAAAGCTAGATGGGGATTTTTATGAAATAGATGTGACTTGGGACGACCCTGTTGGAAATGCACCGGGCAATTATTACTACAACTATTTTTTAATTAACAACAGCAAAACACAAAACGACAGGCTGCGAAATGATATGAGTAAATTAATGCCCATAGCACAGGGCGAAAAATACTTTTTTGAGCCGGGTTATGGCGGCAAAGGTTCTGATTTTACAGGGCTGAACTACGGCAGCCCCTCTGGGGCATTAATAAATTATGAAATCTGGGGGGATGCTAATGGTAGCCAAAACTTATCAAGGTCATCCTTCTGGGGGCTATTTTTTAACGAAGAGGATTTAAGCGTTAGTACTTCCCGTTAGACGTATTTTGTCGATTACTTTTTTCTTACAAAACTCGCAAAAAAGCGCCTAATTTAGCCAGTTTACTTATATCTTAAAATAAATTGTAATTTTTTTTTAAATTTTGCTTGCAATGCAATGATTAATATGCTACAATATTTAAAGATTCTGAAATAAACATGTCGGTCAAATTTTATTGTGTAAAATATCCTCCCCCCTATTGGATATTTACTTATATAGTCATCTTTTTTAGATGACCAGATAGGCTATTAGTTTAACTAATAGCCTTACTTTTTTGTAGCCCATTTCCAAAAAAATAACGCTTTAGGCACACCATAAGCCATTAAGCGCTATAATTCCCTTACCCTTTCACTTATTTGTCTAAAAATATCGCCGCGTTGATGTTTGTCATAAAAGTTCGAAATTACTGCCCCATCAAACCCAATCACTTTTAAAGCCATTAGGTCTTCAAACTTATCTATATATGTATGACAAATTGATACCACATCTTTTGGTATTAACTCAAACAAAGAGCGTATCCTATGTTCATCAAAATATGCTACATTAAGGTTTATACTGATAATTTTCGCACCACATTCAACCGCCCCCTGTATATCGCCGGCATCAAAAGCTTCTGTTATAGCACCAATCTTAAGCAGCTCTGCCTGTTGTATTAAGTTTTTTAGAAACTCCCTCTGCATAGCTGGCATAATTAAGCAAACAGCCGAAGCGCCACGTTTCTTGGCCTCAATAATCTGCATTGGGCTGACAATTACATCCCTTTGTATAATTGGGAGTTTTGTCAGCCCATATAGCCGCGATATAAATGATGTATCACCCAAGAGCCCACAGTCTTCTGTAACTACATAAAATGCTGAACAAAATTTCCCCATCCCTTCAGCATAACGGGCCAAATCAAATTCATCATCAATATAATCGTTATAAAAATCCATTTTTTTTAATTCAAAAATTACCGAAAAACCTTTACTATTAAAATACTCAATTAAGCATGGTATAGGTTTCGGTTCATGTGATTCTAATAATTTGACTATCCTATACAAATATGAGCCGTCCGGTTTCCTATTTATCTTTTGTGTTTTTATGTCTAATATATCCAACTTAACAATCCTCATTTATAGCAACCCGGCTTTTTTAAAACCCAAATTGCAAAAAACTCACTTCCAAGACATTATACCAATATTAGATACTAATGTAAACCCGACAATATAGACTAAAATGCCTTAGCCGTTTTATACTTTTTTATTTTTGTAATTATATCGATAACAAAAAAACCATCTTGTTATTTTAATGTGAGTTATATAAGCTATAATTTTAAAGTATAGCAAATCCAGCTTTGCAAAGCGCCTATGCCAAACAGATTTGCTCTATAACTTGCCGGGGGGAGAGATATGTATTTTATAATTATAAGTTTTTTTGGTTATTTCATGATATTAGTTTCTACGATGGAATTTTATACTGGGCCAAAAGATGTACAGTGGATAATCTCTACAATGATAGGGTGTTTTATTATCATATTTAAAAACTCTAAAATCAGGCAGAATAAATTCAAATCCTACTATTATTTTTCAGATATGTTACTTATTTTACTAGTATTCTTTATAATTAAAACTGTCCCAAACGAATATTTTTTCGCTAAAATCAGCGGCCTTGCAATGTTTATTGTGGCGCATTTACATAGGTACTCAAAATTAATTTTAGATAAAAAAATTACATTTGTTAGTTATTGAGGTTTTTAGCTAAAAAATAAAGGCAACGTGGCCCGCGTTACCTTTATTTTTTCTTTTTCAAAACTTTTAGGCGGGTAAACTCGTCCCGCTCACGTTCCTCAAGTGTCGATGAAATTTCTTTTGCCAAGCCCTCATAATTAGGGATAGTAATATTTTTTAACGCATTCGCCCGCCTTTGGGTTTTTTTAATGCTTATAGCAAGCCTATATGTGGCTGTTTCAACCATAGATAATTCTATTGTAAGATATTTTACCCGGTTAAATTTCTCAACGGCCACATCAAAGTCAGTAGTTGTATTCAAAAAACCATAATTTAAGGACATCGGCTTCTCTTCATAACGTATATTTGGTATCTCTACGCCCATAATGCTCCTAGCCCGGACTGAAAGGCTATCCTCTTCCGGCATGCCATGTGATATAGCCCTAACGTTATTAATGCCCATGCTAATATTTGCCTCCTGAAGCGCAAGGTATGCCTCACGGAAAGTCACCGCTATTTCGTGTTGTATTTTTTCTGCTTTTTCATTAAGCTCAAGTATTTCTTTAACTAAAACATTCCGCTTTTTATCAATCAAGTCATAACCCATTTTAGACATCGCTAATGTAGCTTTAGCTTTCATGAGGTTCCCTTTTGTTGGGAAAGTATTAGTATCCACAAAACCGCCCCTAACCCTTTAATATAGCAAACCTATTTAACCTTTGGGGTAAAATTCTTCTAATATCTTTGTATTTACCCTATCCAATTCTGACTTAGGGAATATTTTTAGCATATCCCAGCCTTGGCCAATGGTTTTCAGTATATCCCTATTTTCATACTTCCCTTGGTTAATGTAATAGTTTTCAAAATTTTGCCCAAACTGCATATATAGCTTATCTAAATCCGCAAGCTCATCTTCACCAATAACTGATGCCAAGGCCCTTATATCGCCAACATGCGCATAAGATGAAAATAGCTGGTTTGCCAAATCAGGGTGGTCTTTTCTAGTATACCCTTCGCCAATACCATCCTTCATAAGCCTGGAGAGGGAAGGCAAAATATTAACCGGCGGGTAAATATTCTTCGCGTGGAGGTTCCTATCCAAAACAATCTGCCCTTCCGTAATATAACCTGTCAAATCCGGAACAGGGTGGGTAATGTCATCGTTTGGCATTGTCAGTATTGGGATCTGTGTTACCGAGCCCGAAAGGCCATTTACTATCCCAGCACGTTCATATAATGATGCAAGCTCTGAATACAAATACCCGGGGTAGCCTTTTCTGGAAGGTATTTCGCCCCGCGAAGAAGAAATTTCACGGAGTGCTTCGGCATAAGCCGTCATATCAGTTAAAATAACAAGGATATCCATACCTTTTTCAAACGCCAAATATTCCGCAACACTTAATGCCGCCTTAGGTGTAATTATACGTTCTGTCACCGGGTCGTTAGCTAAGTTCAAAAACATAACAACCCGTTAAAGCGACCCGCTTTCTTCAAAGGTTTTTTTGAAAAATTCGGCAACATCATATTTGACGCCCATTGCAGCGAATACAATCCCAAAATTCCCGCCTTCCCCAACAAGCGATGCTTGCCTGACTATTTGTGCCGCCAATTGGTCGTGCGGCAAACCGTTCCCGGAGAAAATAGGCAGTTTTTGCCCGCGGATCAATGTTGTCAGCCCATCTATCGCTGAAATGCCCGTTTGAATAAAATTACGCGGGTAAGCCCTGGAAACGGGGTTAAGCGGCTTACCATTTATATCTGCTTTCTTTTCTGCGTATATTTCCCCAAGACCATCAATCGGCCGGGCCGCACCATCGAATACCCTTCCTAAAATCTCTTCAGATAACCCTATCTCCATAGGGTGCCCGGACAGCTTTACCGTATTGTTTGTTAGGCTAATGCTTTCAGTGCCTTCAAAAACCTGCACAATAACTTTGTCCCCGTCAATTTTTACAATCTGGCCAGATTTCCGTTCACCGGTATTGACCCTTATCTCAACTATTTCTTCAAAAGAAGCATTTTCGACGCCTTCATAAATTATAAATTGGCCATTAATTTCATTAGCACCGTTATATTCAATCAAAAAACTGCCCCCTATGCATATTCTGCGTAGAATTCGTTATAAAAATTGTCTACCTCTATCTTGTAATCATCAAATTTATATAGCTCATCATTTGCAACATCGTATTTGAGCGAAATAATTTTTTCAAAAATATCTGATTTTAATAAGGTCGGGATTGTGACACCTTTTTCAACCAAAATTTTCGCCTTTTCATATAAATATAAAATCAAATCCATCATCTTATCTTGTTTCACCAGAGGTACATAAGTATCATTTTTATGGTAGGCGTTTTGTTGTATAAACCCCAGCCTTATAACCCTGGCCATCTCTAAAACAAGCCGCTGCAAATCCGGCAAAACATCCGCGCCGATAAGCTTAACAATTTCCATAAGCTTGCTTTCTTCATTTAATATAGATAAGATTTCAAGCCTATTCTTTGCAAAATCAAAGCTTACATTGTCTTTGTGCCAGCCCTCTAAGTCAGCAGCATATTCGCTGTATGAAGTAAGCCAGTTTATAGCAGGGAAATGCCTGGCATAAGCAAGCGCACGGTCCAAAGCCCAAAAACATTTTACAAAGCGTTTTGTATTTTGTGTAACCGGTTCTGAAAAATCCCCGCCCTGAGGGGATACGGCACCAATTATAGTAACCGAGCCCTCTGTCCCATTCAAATTTACGGCATAAGCCGCACGCTCATAAAAACCTGCCAGCCGCGACGATAAATATGCAGGGAACCCCTCTTCTGCCGGCATCTCCTCTAACCTTCCAGATAGTTCACGCAAAGCCTCAGCCCAGCGCGAAGTTGAGTCCGCCATTATTGCCACATGGTAACCCATATCGCGGTAATACTCTGCAAGGGTTATCCCTGTATAAATACTAGCCTCCCGGGCCGCAACCGGCATATTCGAAGTATTTGCTATTAAAACAGTCCTATCTAAAAGCGGGCGCCCGCTCCTCGGGTCGATTAGCGACGAAAATTCCTCCAAGACCTGGGTCATTTCATTACCCCGCTCGCCACAGCCAATATACACAATTATATCCGCATCGGACCATTTTGCTATTTGGTGCTGTGTCATAGTCTTCCCGGTCCCAAACCCACCGGGCACAGCCGCTGTCCCGCCTTTAGCTATTGGGAACATAGTGTCTAAAATACGCTGGCCCGTAATTAGCGGTATGGATGCCGGAAACCTCTGTTTGATTGGGCGCGGTACCCGTATTGGCCATTCCTGGGCCAAAGTTAAAGGTATTTCTTTGCCGCCAAATTCCAGTTTGCATATAACATGGTTTATATTATATTCGCCATCTTGTTCAACAAAAACTACTTCGCCTTCCACCTTCGGCGGGGCTATTATTTTATGTGTAACAGAATTTGTTTCAGGGGTTACGGCGATAACTGCACCCCCGCTAATATAATCCCCAACCTTAACCTTTAATGAAACCGGCCATAACCTGTCTTTGTCTAAAGGCTCTATATTAATGCCCCTTGATATAAAATGACCGCTACTTAGTTCAATATCTTTAAGTGGGCGTTCGATGCCATCAAAAATATTTGATATAATGCCAGGGCCTAATTGAACTGAAAGCTGTTTGCCTAAACCTTCTACAGGTTCGCCAACCCCAAGCCCCGTTGTATTTTCAAAAACTTGTACTGTTGTAAACTCTGGGTCTGTACTTATTACTTCCCCAATTAATTTTTCATTGCCAACCCTAACAGTTTCAGACATCATAAAATCCCGGCTACCTTTTACCCGTACAACCGAGCCGTTTATTCCGTAAATATAACCAACAGCCATATCTATGCCCCCTCAGCCTGCATCGCCCTAATTTTATTAAAGCCTTGTTTTGCGGCGTCTACCTTAGATTCAAAAGAATAATCTAAAATGCGGTTGCCGCCAATTGAGAGTTTAAAGCCGCCAATAAAGCCCGGCTGGCCCTCTACGCATGTAAGCCCAGTATTTTTCTCAATAAGCTCTTTATGTTTCATATCCCCGGCTACTAAATAAATTATTTCTGAGCCTGGGGTTTTATTTTTATTTATATTATCAATTAAAAAATTTACATACGCTTCAGTTTTCATAAATTCCCTTATACGCCTATTTATATTATTAAAAATCTTGCCTACCTGGTTTTCGCGTATAGCAATAAGTTCACGCTTCATGCCAGATTGCGCCAATACAGCCTCTTTTTGGGCCTCTCTTTCATACCTGCCCTTTTCCTCTTCATAAAGCATATCATACTTGCGCTTGTTGGTATTATAGAAATCATTGTATGTTATTTTAGATTCTTCGGCTATCTTTTCTAAAATCTCACGTTGTTCTTTCTTAGCTTCGTCAAAGACTATGCTGGAAAATTTTTTTAATTTTATTTCTATATCCATTTTGCACCGCCATTAAATTTTTATACCTATTGCCTCGTTTATATATTTTGTTAAAAAATCTGGGCTACGCCCCAACCCATGCCTATCCGGTATTTCAACAATGAGTGGGGATTTAGCGCTTAGTTTAAATTCACGGATTATATTATCGAAATTGCGGCTTATTTTCTCGGTTATTATAATAAGGGCTATTTCTGTATCGGAAACCGCTTGAAAAAATTCCTTTTTAAAGCTAGTTTCATCATGTGCAATAGCGCCTTTTATCCCAGTTAGCCGCATGCCGGTTAATGTATCCCTATTATCGCTGATTAAAAATATTTTCATTAGAGCTGCCCTAATATCATTATAGAAATAATAAGGCCATATATTGCAACGCCTTCCGCCAGCGCAACAAAAATCATAGCTTTACCCATTATAGCTTCATTTTCTGATAATGCGCCAAGGGCCGCCGAAGCTGCAGATGCCACGGCGATGCCTGCACCGATACAGCTAAAGCCTGTTGCCAACGCCGCGGCTATATACCCAAGCCCCGAACTGTTTGAGCCTACCGCCACAGCCTCAACATCAGATGCCGCCGCTGGTGAAATCATAAAAATGGCACCAAGGATAAGTAAACCAAAAAAAGTAATGACATTAACTGATAGTAAGCTTTTAAACCTCTTTTTACTTTGCGTGCCGATAAAAAACACCCCAACAGGCACAACAATTGCAAGAATTAATAAAAAAATAATCATGGCTAATCCTCCCTAATTTGTTTGTACTAAGCGCACTTAATAATTGACTCTCCCTGAATTTATGGTTTATTGGACGTAAAAGATTTAAACGCCCTGCCGCTGCCTGTAAAAAAGCGCGAAAACATTTCATAATACTGAAGGCGCAAGCACTGTATGCCGACTATAAGCCCTTCTAAGGCCATAACAAAAATATTGCCAAAAATCATGACTAATATATTGCCCCCGCCATGCTCGTGGGATGCCCCCGCCAACATTAATACAACACTCATCATACCGGCATGGCACAACGCAAATGCCCCAACGCGCACAAACGATATTGTATTGGTTACATAGCTAAGTAAAATTTCAAATGTCTCAAAAACCGCTTCCATCAAATATGAAGACAATGAGCCATTAAGCAGTTTCCCTTTTTTATTAACCATATTGGATAGCGGCTCTCGCAGCATTATTAGGATTAATGGTATGATTAATATAATCTCGGTAAGCCAGAGCGGGGCTATCGGGTTTTTGAAATACACCGAAAGGCCGGCAGCAATTACAAAAACATAAAAAAACAGCCCTGCCAAACCGTTTGAATCAAATAGTAAACTGCCAACCTCTTTGTTCCTAATTGAATTTATTATATGGATCACAATTGCACAAATATTTAATATTATACCAAACGACACTGTTACAATTAATATATCCATCATGGATTCAAGGGGCCTTAGCCAAAGGGCCGGGATTATATTTTCGTACCCGAATATACTGCCAAACATCGCGCCAAAAAAAGCTGATGAAAGGCCGACTACAGACAATATAGCACCTAGCGGCACACGTGTTTTTCTATAATATAAATACCCAAATAGGGCTAAAAGCAGCCCTTGCCCCAAATCCCCAAACATTATCCCAAAAAGCAGGGTATAGGTTATGCCTAAAAAAGGCGTGGGGTCAATCTCATTATAGGAAGGCAGCCCATATATATTTACAAAAAACTCAAATGGGCGGAACAATATAAAATTAGATAATTTTGTTGGCGGCTTTGATTTTATATTTGGCTCTTTTATGATAAGGGTTACCTTGTCATCCTCTTTAATCTCTTCGCCCAACGCTTCTGCATCATTGCTGCCCATCCAGCCGACTATAATATAAATGCCCTCTTTTGTCTTAGCAGTATATTTGAGCATTTCCTCAAAATTATATTGTTCACACAATTTTTTGTAAGCTTTTAAAATATCAGGTTGAAATGATTCTAAATTATTTTGTTTTTCGTTTAGGAGCGTTTCAATTTCAGCTTCTATTTCACTAATGCGGTTTTTAAGCCTGGCACATTCTTCAGCCGGTGTTTTTTCTAAAACATGGTCAATTTCCACCCTTTCAAAATACAGCGAGGAAAATATTGCATCAACACGTTCGTGTATAGTCCGCGGGACAAAGTATATACCCCAAATATATTCCTCATCTGCGTGGGTTTTTACAAATATCAGCGAATCCTCCCCATATAGATAATCCCTAAACTGGCTATACAAAGAGACAGGCAGCCTTCCGAACCTATAATTAATAAAATTAAGCTTATATAAATTATCAAGCCCTAAATCTATTTCTATAAAAGGCGACACTTGCCTGATAAGGCCCTCGGCAGCTTTCTTTTCTTTAAGTAAATCCTCTACCTTTGTATCGAAGCCTTCCCACATGCTTTTTATTTTTCTTATAGTGCCCGACGCTTCCTCAACTGGGATATCCTCTGCATCAATATGCCCGGATAACGTAACTTTTGCCTTTTCAGCAATATTCTCTATTTCTTTAAGCTCGTTCACATACAAGTTATTTGGCGAATAAACTGATATATCTTTATCAACGGCACTAAGTTCTTTAACAGCATCTTCTATCTGTATGTCATATTTAATTAAATATTTTTCCCTGACCCTGTTAATATCGTTTGCGTCGCCCATAATATTTACAAACTTCATTTTCTTTACCACAATACCACCTCTTAACGAAAAAATTCTGAATGGCTAAAAGCATAATCGTTTACTATCAGCCATATCCCAATATATTTAATTTTTTTATAGATTCTTCCGCCCTAAGGCCATACCTTACACATTCAATGAGCGTTATCAAATTTCTGACTTCCTGGCCTTTTTTAAACATATATGATGTAATAAGCTGTAAAGAATACGGGGATTCTTTTTCGAGCTCAGTATTTAATTTATACATATATTTAAAATAAGCGCTTTCAGAAAAAGAAAACCTATTAAATACATCCCTATACACAGATTTTAAAATTATATCCCGGAAATCGCCTTCCGAAGATGATTTAATTAATTCCGATACTGTTTCCCGGTTAAGCTTATAGTGTATTGGTATCAAGCAGGGGTATACTGCCTCTATGTTATTGTAGTGTTTTTTTATACGGTAAATATAGAGTATATTATGGATATCTATATCTGAACCGTTTAGGGCTTCTTGCGCCTGCCTATCTTTTTTATTCAAATATTTATTTTGGCATTTCAAAATTTCTGAATAAAAAAAATTATCCAACTGTGACTCCAATTCGTAAAGTGAAGGCGACATGTTTTTAATGCTGGATAAAACCCCATGGAACTCAGTATTCCGCAAGGCATCTAGAAATTCGGCAAAATTTTTAACAGACATTAATTTTCCGTAAGAGTCACTATCATTTGTATTTAAAAAATGGATATTTTTTGGTATATGTATTTCATCTATCCGCTCATCATATAGCGACCTTAACATGCCTTTCACAAGGCCTACCCTATACTTCAAATTAACTGCCTTTAAGTATTTTTTTATTTTCACATCCGTCACAAAACTATATATCCCATTAAAATTATCATAAATAGTGGATGTTATGCTTTTTTCTAAAGTAACCCTCCCAACCTCAACTACTTTCTGCATATCCCTTGTATACTCAATCATGCGGTCATTGCTAAAAAGCACATCTGAAAAGGATTTGATATCTTTTTGGGAGGCAAGCTCATAGTAATCACCGTATGTTAATAAATTTTTATTTAAGGCTTTTATCTTAGCAAAAATACCGCCGTATTGAGTAACTTCTAAAACCATAATTTCACCCGCCTATAATACTGTTATATATCTCGTCTTCCCAAACTTGGCAGTTATTTTTAAAATTATCTTCCAATAACTTAATTTTTTCAGCCTTTTCATTGTTTATCTTAAGGAGTTTGTTTTCCTTTTCAGCTTCAATTATTACCTGGCCTTCTTTAAGCTTAGACTCAAACTCTTCTTTTAACTTTTTTTCTATGCCGGCACATTGCTCATGTGAGGCTTTTGCTGAATTTTCCCGCTCTTTTATAGCATCGGCTGTTATATGGCGCAAACCTTCGTCAAGCTTAACCAATTTTTCGATTATATCATTGTGCACAAAACCATCCCCTTTCCGCAATATATTACGCCTAATTTTTAGCGTTTTCTACTGTAATAACTCCCAATAAAATGTAATGACAAAATTTATTTTTGTAATCTATTTAAAACAGCTTAAAAAATAAAAAAATTTGAATGTAGTAATAAATATACTATATGTCAAAATTTAAAATTTAAACTATTTTATAATAATAAATTATTTGTCGGCTTAAATTAAAAATCTCTTATGCCTTTTTTTCTTGCGGTTTAATAAAAATAAAAAAATATAAAGCAATTCATTCACAGCTTATTGACAATTGGCATAAATTTTAATAGAATAATTTAAAT